>JBFIDC010000012.1:0-21189 GCA_041581495.1 Nocardioides sp.
CACGTGCGCTCACCGGTGTGACACGCCACGCCCTGTTGGTCCACCTTGACCAACAAGGTGTCGCCGTCACAGTCGAGACTGACCTCCTTGACCCACTGCGTGTGGCCCGAGGTCTCGCCCTTGACCCAGTATTCACCGCGAGAACGGCTCCAATAGGTCGCCTTCCCCTCGGTCAGGGTGCGGGCCAGCGCCTCATCGTCCATCCAGCCGAGCATCAACACCTCGCCGGTGTCGAACTGCTGAACCACGGCCGGCACGAGGCCATCGGGGGTGCGCTTGAGGCGTGCGCCAATGGCGGGATCCAAGCCGACTCGGTCGTTCACCCGCCCAGTGTCTCAGGGCAGCGGTGACGACCCGCGTGGCACTAGCTCGCGAGATCGGGGACCAGACGCAGGACCGCCTCCGACCGGTGACTGGTCGGAACCACGTCGCGGGCGATGTCTTGGACGAACTGCGCGATTCGGAGAAGGGTGGTGCCCTTCTGGATGTAGCCGACCGCACCCATCTCGATGAGTTCGTCGGCCAACTCGTCGGAGCCGAAGCCGGTCAAGACGACCACGCGTGCGCGGGGAACGGCGCGCAGGATCAGTGGCAGCGCCGTTCGCCCATCCATCACCGGCATCGACAAGTCGAGCATCACGACGTCGGGCCTGGTCTCGCGCACCAGTTCGAGACCGGCGTATCCGTCGCCGGCCTCACCGACGACCTCCATGCCGTTGCGCGTCAGGATGAGGCGCAGCAGGAAGCGCAGATCCTCGGTGTCGTCGATGATGGCGACCCTGGTCGGCCTGTCCAGTGGTGACTGTGCGTGCATCCGGTCCATCTCCCCGCGCCTTGGTTCCACCGTGTGACTCCCAACGTCGGCTGCGCGCCGATCACACACGTGTCCCAAGACGCTAGGTCTGATCCAGGCGGTCGCGCCAGCGATCCGGGGAACCTTGGCATCTTCTTCACAACCCGCACCGGGCTGGTCAGACGCCCTGCTGAGCCACCCAGGAGGCGTGCAGGCCGGCATAGATCGACCCGTCCTGGGTCACCAGTTCGGCGTGTGGACCGCGTTGGACCACGTGCCCCCGATCGACCACGACCACCTCGTCGGCGGACTCGGCCGTCGACATCCGGTGCGCGATGGTGACCGAGGTGCGACCCGACATCAGTCGCTCCAGGGCCCGACCGATCCGCATCTCCAAGGCCGGGTCGACCGCGCTCGTGGCTTCGTCGAGCACCAGCAGGTCCGGGTCCACCAGGTGGGCTCGCAGCAGGGCGACCAACTGCCGCTCCCCCGCCGAGAGCGACTCGCCTCGCTGACCGACGCGGGAATCCAGGCCTCGTGGCAGGCCCGCGAGCCAGTCGTTCAGGCCGAGTTCAGTGGCACTGGCCAGGATCTCGCTGTCGGTGACGTCCAACTTGCCATAGCGCACATTGGCGCGAATCGAGTCGTCGAAGAGGAACCCTTCTTGCGGAACCAACACGACGCTGCGACGCAACGACTCCTGACGGATGTCACGTACGTCGATCCCGTCGAGCAGCACGGCACCGTGGACGGGGTCCATGAGCCGGGTGAGGAGTTTGGCGACCGTGGACTTGCCGGACCCGGTTTCGCCGACCACAGCGATCCGCTGGCCGGCGGCGATGTCGAGATCGAGGTCGTGCAGGACCAGCGGTCCGCCCGGGTAGGCGAACCCGACATTGCGGAAGGAGACGTCGAGCGGTCCTCGCGGCAGCACGCGACCCTCGGGCCCGGGGGCGACCAGGTCGGCCGGGGTGTCCAGGATGCCGATGACCCGGCGCCACCCGGCGATCGCGTTCTGGGCGTCGGTGAGGATCTGGGTTCCCATCTGGACCGGCCCCACGAACAAGGTGACCAGGAACGCGAAGGCCAACACCTCACCCGCGGTCATCGTGCCGCCCCACAGCCCGGCCGCCGGCCCGAGCCAGATGCCCACGATCAGAACCCCGGCGTTGGCCAGGCCGGCCGAGATCCCGCCCAGGGAGAACGAGACGACGGTGAAGCTCTGCGCGCGCACGCTGGCGGCCTTGTAGGCGTCGATGGCGTGGTCGATCCGCGCCTGGGTGCGGGCCTCCACCGCGTAGGAGCGCACCACCGCGGCACCGACGACGGGTTCGGAGATCGCGGCGAGCATCATCCCGATCTGACGCCTGACGATGCCGTAGGCCTCGGAGAGCTTGCGCTGGAAGTAGCGCAGCGCCAAGAACAGGGGGGCGAAGCAGATCCACACCACGAGCGCCAACTGCCAGCTGTAGATCACCATCACCACGGTGGCGATGAACACCTGCCCGACGCTGATGATCATGAAGAGCCCGCCGAAGACCAGGAACTGGCTGACCTGGTCGACGTCGCTGGTCACCCGCGAGACCAGCACGCCGCGGCGCTCGGTGTTCTGGGTCAGCAGGGGGAGATCGTGGACGTGGCGGAACGCCTTGATCCGCAAGGTGGCCAGCCCGCGCTCGGCGGAGGTGAACAGACGCTTGGTCATCAGGAAGGACGCGCCGCTCGCGAGGGCGATCGCGAGGGCCGCGACCAGACCCATCAGGATCGTGAAGCTCACGTCGGGGCCCTGCGGACCCTTCAATCCGCGGTCAAGAGTCTGCTGGATGACGACCGGGACGACGACCTGGCCCAGCGAGGCCACGACCGCGAGCATCAAGGTGCCGCCGAGGCCCTCCTTGAGTTCCGGGCTCAGCGCCAGACCACGGCGGAGGGTCTCCATGGCCGCGATGTCTTCGCCGGTGTCCATCGAGGTGCCGGTGCCGATGGTTTCGTCGAGTTCGAGATCCTCGACGGTCCGGGCGGTCATGCGTCGGCCTCCAGGTGATCGTGGTGCTCGGGCTCGTAGGCGTTGACGAGTCGGGCGTAGGCGGGGTTGCGACGCAGCAGTTCCTCGTGGGTTCCGCGGTCGGTGATCCGGCCGTCCTGGAGGAATACGACCTCGTCGGCGAGCGCGATCGTGGCCTTGCGGTAGGCCACCACGACCAGGGTTCCGGCACCTGCCGCGTCGTCCGGGCTCGACCGCAGCGCCGCGAGGATGCGCTGCTCGACCTCGGGGTCGACCGCCGAGGTGGCGTCGTCGAGGATCAGCAGACGTGGGCCGCGAACCAGGGCGCGAGCCAACGAGATCCGCTGGCGCTGACCACCCGAGAGCGAGGTGCCCCGCTCCCCCAGTTTGCTGTCGAGCCCCTGCGGGAGAGCGGCGACGAAGCCGTCAGCCTGGGCGGCACGCAACGCGGCCCAGACGCTGTCGTCGTCGATGTCGGCGCCCAGGGTGATGTTGCCCCGCACGTCGTCGTCGAAGAGGAAGGCCGACTGGGGCACGATCGCCATCGCCTCGGCCAGTGCACCCTGGGAGAGGTCGCGAAGGTCGATCCCGTCGAGAAGCACCTGGCCTCGGTCGGGGTCGACGAGTCGGGTCAGCAGCGAGGTCAGTGTGCTCTTGCCGGAGGCGGTGGCGCCCACGATGGCCACGGTGCGCCCGGGTTCGACCGTGAACGACACATCACGAAGGAGGTCCTGCCCGGGGTCGTAGTCGTAGGCGAGGTTCTCCACGCGCAGTCGGGCGCCGTGGGGGCTGCCGTTGGATCGGTCTGCGAGCGCCGACTCGGTTCCATAGACCATCTGGCCACTCGCGCCCAGCACTCGCGAGACCCGGTCGTAGCCCACGACACTGCGCGGGAACTCCCCCAGCAGCCACCCGATCGAGCGAATCGGGAAGGAGACGATGGTCAGCAGGTAGGCGATGGTGACCACGTCGCCGGGGGCGGCGTGTCCGTTGAGGACCCGGTCCACACCAACCGCGAGCACCACCAACACGCCCAGGTTGGGCAGAGCGGCCAACGCGGGGTCGAAGGCGGCCCTGATCGCTCCCGCTCGGATGTTGACCTCGCGCAACTCGCGGGCCTTGGCGGCGAACCGGGCGGTCTCTTCGCCCTCGCGCCCCAGGGTCTTGACGACCATCGCCCCGTCGAAGGACTCGTGGGCGATCTCGCTCACCTCGGCGCGCAACTCTTGGGCTCGGGTCATCAGCGGCGAGGCGAGGCGCTGGTAGGCCAGGTTGGCCAGCACGACAGCCGGGAACACCAACAGGCCGACCAGTGCCAAGACCGCGTCGGCGAGAAACATCTGAACGACCGCGATGACCATCATCGCCACGGTTCCCACGGCCATCGGCAACGGCGCGATCGGGCCCCACGCCGCTTCGACGTCTGAGTTGGCATTGGACAGCAGTTCGCCGGTCGGGTGCCGCTGATGCCATTCCATCGGCAGCGAGAGGTACTGACGGGTCACGGCGCGACGACTGTGCGCCTGCATGCGGTACTGCATGATGCCGGCGCCGAGTCGACGCGCCACGATGCCGACCGCTCGCAAGATGGCGACCCCGACGAACAGGGCAAGGATCGCCACCAGCATCGACGTCTCGACCTCGCCGGTCTCGAAGGCGGGCAGGACGACGTTCTGGGTGGACCAGCCGAGCACCCAGGCATCGGCCACCGTGAGCGCCCCGAACAGGAGGCTGCCGAGCGTCGAGAGGGCGAAGATCCACGGTTCGCGCTTGATCGCGACCCAGATGACGGCAAAGCCGTCGCGGGTGGTGGC
Source organism: Nocardioides sp. (assembly GCA_041581495.1). Taxonomy (GTDB): domain Bacteria; phylum Actinomycetota; class Actinomycetes; order Propionibacteriales; family Nocardioidaceae; genus Nocardioides. Next base: position 4,613 of record JBFIDC010000012.1, read on the forward strand.
TGCGCGACCCAGTGGGGTCTTCTGGGCCGTCGATGACTCGGCCACTGCATCAGCCACCGTGTCCGCCTGACTCACCCAACCCCGCTCTCGTCGCTCACCCCTCGACAACCTGTCGCCCCGTCAGGCTATTCCTGACCGGGGACACCGGACCAATCGTTTTGGGGGCCCACAACTACTGTCGCACCGTGACTGATTCTCTGGCCCGCCGCGAACGTCTCGCCCTGTGCGATCTCGCGCTGACCCTCGATTCGTCGGCCCCAACACTGTGTGGCGACTGGGACCTGTCGAGCCTGCTCGCCCACCTCATCGTGCGCGAACGGCGCCTGCTCTCGGCCGGTGGGATCATCATCCCCAAACTGGCGCGTTTCACCGAGCGCGCCATGGCAGATGAGGCTGCGGCCGGGGTCCCGGCGATGGTCCAGCGACTCCGCAGCCCCCTGCGCACGCCGTACGCGCTCCCGATCGTCGAACGCTTCGCTCAGACCATGGAGTACTTCGTGCACCACGAGGACATCCGGCGCGCTCAGCCCGGGTGGGAGCCGCGCTCCCTGCCCGCCGAGGACGTCGACGAACTGTGGTCGCTGCTGAGTCGATCCGGCGGATTCCTCGGACGCGGCCTGCCCGTCCCCACGGTGATCGCGCGCAGTGACCGACCCGATGCCAGGGCCACCTTCAAGAAGGGATCCGACCCGGTCGTGGTCACCGGTCCGGTGGGCGAGTTGGTGATGTGGGTCTATGGCCGGTCGGCGGTCGTGGATCTGAGGTTCGATGGACCACCTGAGGCCGTGGCCCGCGTGCAGGCGGCCAGCCGATCCGTCTAGTCGGGCACGGCTCCCGCGATCGAGACTTCGCTAGGACGTGACGCGGACGGGATAGCCGGCTGCGGCCAGTGCGCCCTTGACCTCACGCACCCGCAGCGTGCCGAAGTGGAAGACCGTGGCGGCAAGGACGGCGTCCGCCCCGGACTCCACCGCGGGCGCGAAGTGCTCGAGCCGACCAGCCCCTCCCGAAGCGATCACGGGGATGGAGACCTCGGCGCGCACCGCGCGGATGAGATCGAGGTCGAATCCGTCTTGGGTTCCGTCGGCGTCCATGGCATTGAGGAGGATCTCCCCGGCACCGAGTTCGGCGGCACGCGCCGCCCAATCGATGGCATCGAGGCCGGCCGCGTTGCGGCCCCCGTGTGTGGTGACCTCGAATCCCGAATCGGTCCCCGAGGCGCCGGCGGCCGCCGCCGAGACCCGGCGCGCGTCGACCGACAAGACGAGGACCTGGTTGCCGAACCTGTCGGCGATCTCGGCGATCAGGTCAGGACGACGGATCGCCGCGGTGTTGACCGCCACCTTGTCGGCGCCGGCCCGCAGGAGCCGGTCGACGTCATCGACCGAGGAGACTCCCCCACCCACCGTCAGCGGGATGAACACCTCCTCGGCGCACCGAGACACCATCTCCATCGTCGTCGCCCGGCCCTCGTGCGAGGCCGAGATGTCGAGGAAGGTGAGTTCGTCGGCTCCCTCGGCGTCATAGGTGCGCGCGAGTTCGACAGGGTCCCCCGCATCGCGGAGTTCGGTGAAGTTGATGCCCTTCACCACCCGGCCGCCATCGACGTCGAGACACGGGATGACGCGAACCGCCAAAGTCATGAGGCGCCCTTGGTCAGGGCCAGGGCGTCTTCGAGCGTGAAGCGGCCCTCATAGAGGGCGGTGCCGGCGATGGCACCCTCGACGCCGTCGGCGACCAACCCCATGAGGGCACGGATGTCATCGAGGGTGGTCACTCCACCGGAAGCCACCACGGGGCGTGATGTCGCAGCACACACCTCGCGCAGCAGGTCGAGGTTCGGCCCCTCGAGCATGCCGTCCTTGTTGACGTCGGTGACGACGTAGCGAGCACAGCCCTCGGCGTCGAGTCGGGACAAGACCTCATAGAGATCACCGCCCTCGCGGGTCCAACCGCGCGCCGCCAGGGTGCGGCCGCGCACGTCGAGGCCGACGGCCACCCGGTCGCCGTAGGTAGCGATCGCCCGGGCGCACCACTCGGGCTGCTCGAGGGCCGCGGTCCCGATGTTGACCCGCCGGCAACCGGTTGCCATCGCCGCCTCGAGGGACTCGTCGTCACGGATGCCGCCGCTCATCTCGACCTGGATATCGAGTTCACCCACGATCCGAGCCTGGAGTTCACGATTGTGGCCGCGTCCGAACGCGGCGTCGAGATCGACGAGGTGGATCCACTCGGCGCCCGCGGTCTGCCAGCGCAGGGCGGCCTCGACGGGGTCCCCGAACCGCTTCTCGGAGCCGGCGATTCCCTGCACGAGTTGGACTGCTTGCCCATCGGCGATATCGACGGCAGGCAGAAGCTCAAGGTAGGTGCTCACGTGGACAGCCTCTCAACTCTTCCCGAACAGCAGTGTGTGGACCACCGGCGCAGCCAGCAGGCTGACGATCAGTGCCATGGCCCGGGCCGACCAGTCCGGCCAGAACACCCAGACCAGAACGTTCACGACCGCCAGGAGCGCGATGGTGGCGCCGACCTGTTGGCGGCGTCGCTGGGCCAGCGGGCCGCTCTGTCGCGAGTGCTGGGCCGGCAGCAGTCGCTTGAGTGCCTGACGCCGGCCGGCGCGCCGCGCCTGCTTCTTGGCCTGCTTCTGAGCCAGTGCTTGCCGGTGTGCGGCCGCGATCTCCGCCTGCCGCTCGCGATCGGCGCGGCGGCGTTGGCGTTCCTTGCTCACAGTCCCGCAACCCAGTTGCGCAGGAGCCGGGCTCCGGCGTCGCCGGACTTCTCCGGGTGGAACTGGGTTGCCGACAGCGGCCCGTTCTCCACGGCGGCCACGAAGCGGTCGCCCTCCCCGGGAACCGACCCGGTCTCGGCATAGGTCACCAGGGGCGCCCGCGTCCGGTCGTTGGTTTCGAGGACCCAGTCGCGCACGCCGTAGGAGTGCACGAAGTAGAAGCGTTCCTCACCGATACCGGCGAAGAGCCGGCTTCCTTCGGGGACCGAGACGGTGTTCCACCCCATGTGCGGGACGATCGGGGCCTGGAGTCGTTCCACGACACCGGGCCATTCGTCGCACCCCTGCGTCTCGACGCCGTGCTCCACGCCCCGGGCGAAGAGGATCTGCATCCCGACGCAGATGCCGAGGACCGGCCGACCACCGGCCAGGCGGCGCCCGATGATCCGATCGCCCTTGATCTCGCGCAAGCCCTTCATGCAGGCAGCGAAGGCCCCGACCCCGGGGACCACCAGCCCGTCGGCCTCCAGCGCGCGGTCGAAGTCGCTGGTCAGCGTCACCTCAGCCCCGGCCCGTTCGACCGCCCGCACGACCGAGCGCAGGTTGCCCGAGCCGTAGTCGAGGACCACCACGTCGGGGCGAGGGGGCACAGCGCTCAGAGGGCACCCTTGGTGCTGGGAACGCCGCTCTCACGTGGGTCGATGGCCACTGCGTCGCGGAACGCACGGGCGAACGCCTTGAACTGGGTCTCGACGATGTGGTGGGGTTCGCGCCCGGCCAGCACGCGGACGTGCAGCGCGATCTGGGCGTGGAAGGCCAGGGTTTCGAAGACGTGACGCGTCAGCGATCCCAGGAACGGCACGGCTCCGGCACCCCCGCCGAGCGCGACGTACTCCTGCCCTTCGGGCTCGCCGATGTGGACGCAGTAGGGGCGTCCGGAGACGTCGACCACGGCCTGGACCAACGCCTCGTCGAGGGGCACCGTGGCATCGCCGAAGCGACGGATGCCGACCTTGGTGCCCAGCGCCTCGCGCAGTGCCTGACCGAGCACGATCGCGGTGTCCTCGACGGTGTGGTGGGCGTCGATGTGGAGATCGCCGGCGGTCTGCACGGTCAGGTCGACCAGGGAGTGCCGGGCGAAGGAGATCAGCATGTGGTCGTAGAAGCCGACCCCGGTCGAGACGTCGTGTCGACCGCTGCCGTCGAGGTTGACCTCGACGAGCACCTTGGACTCACTCGTCTCACGTTCCACGCGCGCCATGCGGCTCATGCTGTGCTCACTTCCGTCGCTTTGCTCACATCAGTATCGCCTGTTGCCAGGACCTCTGTCAGTGCCCGCCGGAAGATGGTCATCTCCGCGGGCGTGCCGATCGAGACCCGCAGCCACCCGGGAGGTCCCACTTCGCGGATCAGGACACCTCGGTCGAGGAGTCCTTGCCACACGGCATGGCGGTCGGCGAAGCGACCGAACAAGGCGAAGTTCGCGTCGCTGTCGGCCACCTCGAGCCCCTGGCCCCGCAGCCAATCGACTGTCTGGTCGCGTTCGTCCTTGAGTTCGTCGACCCTGGCCAACAGTTCCGGAGCGTGGCGCAGTGCGGCCAGTGCGACGGCCTGGGTGATCGCCGAGAGGTGGTAGGGCAGGCGTACGACACGGATCGCGTCACAGATCGCCGGGTCGGCGGCCAGGTATCCCAGGCGGGCCCCGGCCAGCGCGAAGGCCTTCGACATGGTGCGGGTGACCACCAGGTTGCGGTACTCGGGCAGCAACTCCAACGCACTGGGTGTGCCTGCGCGACGGAACTCCCCGTAGGCCTCATCGATCACCACGATGCAGGACTCCCCCGCTTCCACGCACAGGGCGCTGATCGCCTCGTGCGGGAGTGCGGTGCCGGTCGGGTTGTTGGGTGAAGGCAACAGCACCAGGCTCGGCTGTTGCTCACCGATCAATGCTGCGGCTCGCTCCAGGTCGAGGGTGAAGTCGTCGGCGCGCTGACCCTCGACCCAGGTGGTCGAGGTGTCTCGGGCGTACTCGGGATACAACGAATAGGTCGGGGCGAAACTCAGCGCCGTTCGACCCGGCCCACCGAAGGCCTGCAGCAGTTGCAGCATCACCTCGTTGGAGCCGTTGGCCGCCCAGATCTGGTCGCTGCGGATGCCGTGAGGCGTGTCCTTGGCGAGATAGTCGGCAAGCGCTGCCCGGAGTTCGACGAACTCGCGGTCGGGGTACCTGTTCAGGCTCGAGGCGACCGCGGCGACTGCCGCGGCCATGTCGGCGACGACCAGCGGCGAGGGTCCGTAGGGGTTCTCGTTGACGTTCAACTGGACCGGCGCGAGCGTGAGCGAGAGTTGCGGCGCGCCGTAGGGCTCGAGGCCCTGGAGCCCCTCGCGCAGCGGCGGGAAACTCACGTGAGCCTGACCCGGACCGCGGCGCCGTGGCCGGGGAGATCCTCGGCCTCGGCCAAGGTGACGACGTGGTCGGCGACCTCGAGGAGCGCTTCTCGGCTGTAGTCCACGACGTGCACCGACTTGGTGAACGCACGCACCGAGAGACCCGATGAGTGGCAGGCGCACCCGCCGGTGGGCAGGACGTGGTTGGAGCCCGCGCAGTAGTCACCCAGCGAGACGGGTGCGTGCGGGCCGACGAAGATGGCGCCCGCGTTGCGGACCCGGGTGGCCACCTCGTGTGCCTGCGCGGTGTGGATCTCCAGGTGTTCGGCGGCGTAGGCATTGGTCACCTCCAGGCCCTGCTCGAGGTCATCGACCAGCACGATCGCCGACTGCTGACCGGCCAGAGCGGTCTGGATCCGCTCGGTGTGCTTGGTGGCCAGCACCTGAGTCTCGAGTTCGGCTTCGACCCGGTCGGCGAGTTCGGTCGAGGCGGTGACCAGGACCGCCGCCGCCAAGGGGTCGTGCTCTGCCTGACTGACCAGGTCGGAGGCGACATAGGCAGCATCGGCGGTCTCGTCGGCCAGCACCAGGATCTCGGTGGGACCGGCCTCGGAATCGATGCCGACCCGCCCCTTGAGCAGGCGCTTGGCCGTCACCGTCCAGATCGACCCCGGCCCGGTGACCAGATCGACGCGGGAGCAGGGTCCGACGCCGTAGGCGAACATCGCGATCGCCTGGGCGCCGCCGACGGCATAGACCTCCTCGACACCCAGCAGCGCGCAGGCCGCCAGGATCGTGGGGTGCGGGAGCCCGCCGTGATCCTTCTGCGGCGTCGAGGACAGCGCGATGGACCGGACTCCGGCGACCTGAGCCGGCACGACGTTCATCAGCACGCTCGACACCAGCGGCGCGAGCCCCCCGGGCACGTACAGGCCCACCCTGTCGACAGGAACCTTGCGGTGAGTGACGCGGGCCCCCGGACCGAGGTCGGTGACCGCGTCGGCTTCGAGTTCGGCCGCACACGTCGCCCGCAGGCGGCGGATCGACTCCTCCAGTCCGGCGCGGATGTCGGGATCCAGGTCGGCCAGCGCCGCGGACAGCGCCTCGACCGGCACCGCGATGTCGCTCTGGGTGACCCCGTCGTACTCGGCAGACATCTCGAGGATCGCTTCGAGTCCGCGGGTTCGGACCGCCTCGCAGATGGCATGCACCGCCGGAACCGCAGCATCCACGTCGAAGTCGGCACGCGGGACCACCTCGCGGTAGTCGGCGGGCCGCTGGCCGCGCAGGTCGATTCGGCGGATCATGCTCCCGATTCTACGAAGCCCTGCCGACCCGCCCGGCATCCGCGACGCCCTGCGGACAGGCGAGTACGTTGGCCAGGTGAGCACATCGCTGCCGATGTTCCCGCTCAATGCGGTCATCTTCCCGGGCTTGCGCGTGCCTCTGACGGTCTTCGAGGACCGATATCGGGCATTGGTGCACCACCTGTTGAGGGTCGAGGACCCGGCCGAACGCATCTTCGGTTCGGTGGGGATCCGGGAGGGGTACGAGGTGGGCGACCACGGCGCCCAGTCGTTGTTCCGGGTGGGGTGTCGGGTCCAACTCAGCGAGGTCGAAGCGCACGCTGACGGCACCTTCACGATCGAGGCCGTGGGCTTGGATCGGATCCAACTCGAGCGCCTCGACACCACGGGGGTCTTCCCCGTCGGACACGTCATGCCGCGCCCCGAGATCGATGCCCAGGTCTCCGAGACGCTCCTCGAGCAGGCTCGCACCACCTTCACCGCCTACCGAGCCGCGCTGGCCGAGATCCGCATCGACCCCTACGAGGGCAACCTGCCCAACGATCCCTCCTACCTGTCGTGGACCCTCGCCGCCTGCGCACCGCTTCCGCTGCACGAGCGGCAGGGTCTGCTCGAAGCCGAGGACGCCGCAGAGCGCCTGGAGTTGGTCACGGCTCTGTTGCGTTCAGAACTCCGCGCGATGAGCGTGATCCCCTCCCTGCCGGCAACAGAAGTGGCGCGCACGCGCTGGTCGCCCAATTGACCCCCGCCACCACCGCCTTGACGCGCGAGGGTGTCGAGTTCACCTTGCACCCCTACGACCACGACCCTCGCGCCGAGTCGTTCGGCCTCGAAGCCGCCCAGGCGCTCGGGGTGGCTCCCGAACGGGTGTTCAAGACCCTGGTGGCCGCGGCCGATGGAGCCCTGGTGGTCGCCGTGGTCCCGGTCTCGACCCAACTCGACCTCAAGGCGCTGGCCCGCGCCGTCGGGGCGAGCAAGGCGGTGATGGCCGAGGTCACCAAGGCCGAGCGCGCCACCGGCTACGTCGCCGGCGGCATCTCACCGTTCGGCCAGAAGAACACCCACCGCACGGTCGTCGATCAGAGCCTGCTGGATCACGAGACCGTCTTCGTCTCCGCCGGCAAACGCGGCCTGGATCTCGAGGTCGTGCCGGTCGATCTGCTCAGGGTCACCGGCGCGATGCTCGCCACGATCAGTCGGTCGTGACTCGCAGCACCGAGTGAGCGACATCGCCGTCGAGCCAGGCGGTGACTCCGAATCCGGAGAGCGGCTTGAGGTTCTCAGCAACCTCGTCGTCCTCACCCATCGCCTCGAGGATGGCGTCCTCGAGTGAGTTGAGGTTGACGAAGAAGACCGCCGACGCCTTGCCGGACTCGCGGACCACGTCCTTGAAGACCTCGTCGTCACCCAGTGCGCCGTCCTTGAGCAGCAGTTGGCGGTAGTCGGCGCTCGGACCGATCACGACCGTGTCGCCGTCAGCCTCTACGGCCACGAACTCACTCGCATCGGGTGGGAGTTGGGTGAGCAAGGTGTCCAGGACGCGCTCGATCTCATCGGCGTCACCCTTGACTTTGAGCCCCAGCGGGATGTCGAACTCGTCGGGCGAGGCGAACAACGCCTCGGGGTCGAAGTCGGAGCCGATCGAGAGCGCGACGGACTCGCCGAAGAGCGCTTCGATGTCTTCGGGCACGGCCAGTCCGGTCTCGTCCTCGAACTCCTGCACCATCGTCTCGATGTCTTGGCCGGCCCCACTCGAGGCGGAGTAGTAGTCGAGGAGTTGCTCGACCCAACCGTCTGCGAAGCTCAGGGCCACCGCGGCCGCGGTGTCGGCCGGCAGCGATCCCACTGCCTCACCCGCGGCGCCCCCACCGAAGGCGGAGACCATGGGCAGGCTGCCATCGCCGGCGAACTCGACCTCGAACGCGCCGTCGGAGAAACGCACGATGCCGGCCATGCCCTTGAAGTCTGCGAGTGCCTGCTTGGCCTGGTCGGGAACCTCGGTCTCACCCGAGGAGCCATCGAAGGACGGACCGCAGTCGTCCTCGAAACTCGTGAACGTGTCGTCATCAGCGAACGGGTCGTCGGTATCCAAGGGACCACTGGAGGAGGTGATGCTGCAGGCGTAGTCGGACCCGCCGAACGGCGAGCCGAAGATGTCTGCGGCGTTCTCGGCGAGGAAGTCGCCGGCCGCCGGGCCGGCGTACATGGTCACGATGCCCGCGCTGCCGGCTTCACCGGTCCACGACTGGAAGTCCTCGTCATCGGCGAGGGATCCCTTGGCCGTGGCCTCGGTGACCTCATCGACGATGTCTTCGGTCTCGGCCAGGACCGCCCAGTCGCCCTGGATCGACCAACCCAGCGTCTCATCCTCGGGGCCCGCACAGGCGGAGATGACGGCTTGGATGCCCGACTGCGCGGCATCGGCGTCCTTGACCTGGATCACGATGACCGGGGTCGGTTCGGAGGCGCCCGTCTCGACGGCGGCCATGGCCATGCGTGAGCCGAGCCAGGGTGCGACATCCTCGTCGTAGTCGACCCCCTCGCAGTCCGACTCCTCCTGGATCTGCTCGAAGATCTCCTTGGCGATGTCGTCGTCGGTGTCGAGACCGATCTCATCCTCGAACGCGGGGAACTTGTTAAGGGTGCGCAGCGCTTCGATCTTCTGTCCCCCGCTGGGGTCCAGGTCGATCGAGACATAGGCCAGGGTGCTGTCGGGCAGTGCCTGTGCAGGCTGGGCTCCGGTGCTGAAGAACGAGACCGCAGCCCAGGCGCCGACCCCGAGCGCCGTGGCGCCCAGGACGCCGCCCCCGACCACGATGCCCTTCTTCAGCACGCCCGCGGACGTGGACTGCGCCGGTGGCGTGAAACTGTGGCCGGCCGCGCTGTCGAGGTACTCCTGCGGCGCCGACCCAGGCGGTGGGCCGGTCGGTCCGGGCGGGGTCGTCGGAGGCAGATTGTCAGACATGGGCGGACTCCGCTTCGATCAGGACGGTCGGTGTCTGGGTCTTAGGTGTGACGGGCGGAGCCTATCGACTGGTTCCGGCCTCAGCCCCAAATCTCCCCAGATCGACCAGCATGCCCCTCAGGGCGCCGTGGGCTCAACAAGAACACCAGGGACATCATCAGCAGCGTTCCTGCCGGGAGGCTGAGCAGCGGCGTCCACCCGTGGAACTCCAAGGATCCCGGAAGCGTGGTGCCGTCCGGCGCCCTCACAGCGGCGATCGCCGGATCGGGTGGGCTCAGGCGTGTCCCCACCGTGAGCATCAGCCACACGGCCAGTGCGGAACCGACCAGGCCCACGATCAGGGCCAAGACCTCAGCGTGGTCGAGTGCGAACGCGGTGACGAACCCGATCAGGATTCCGATGGGGAGGGCGACGACCACGAACCAACCGACCGACGAGAAGCTGTTCTGAAGGCCCTCCTCGACCGGCGAGGGGAACCATCGCCCGTCCCCGACCACACCCTGCGCAGGTGTCCAGAACCACTCCCAGAGGTAGCCGCCCGCGACTCCGACGCCGGCGCAGGCCGCGAGGAGGGCAGCGATGCGCCACGCCACACCACGCCAGGTGGAGGGTGTCGGTTCGGCCTGCAGCGCCTCGTGGGACCAGGTCAGCCCGTCAGACATCCAGGACCCAGCAACTGCTTGAGGTCGGCGAACAGTGCTGGACTGGGGCTGACCCGCAGTCGGTCGTCGAGCCGCATGACCTTGATCGCCTCACGGGTCAAGAGTCGCAGTCGCACCTCGGTCACGCCGGGGTGGGTGCCCAAGACGTCCTTGAGTTGGTCGATCACCGGGCCGGTGCATCGCGTCGCCGGCAGGCTGATCGTCACCGGTCCGGTGGCGGCATCCATCAGGTCGGGCGCACTGACCTCGACGGCATGGATCTCTGGCTGTTCCTTGCCCTTGTTGAGCCGCCCCTTGATCGTCAAGATCGCGTCCTCGATGAGCAGGGTGCTGGCCAACTGGTAGGCGCTGGGGAACAGCAGCACATCGACGGCGCCGTCGAGATCCTCCAGCGTCACCATCGCCCAGGCGTCTCCTCGCTTGGTGATCTTGCGTTGCACGCCGGTGACCAGTCCGCAGATCGTCACCGTCGAGTTGTCGGCGCGCTCCTCATCGAGAAGAAGTTGACCGATGGTGCAGTCGGTGTTCGCGCTGAGCACATGCTCGAGACCGAGCAGCGGATGATCGGAGACATAGAGCCCCAGCATCTCGCGCTCGTGGGCCAGCAGGGTGGTCTTGTCCCATTCCTCCAGGTCGGGCAACGAGACGGTGACGCCGAAACCACCGCTGTCGTCGTCGAGACCACCGAACAGCGAGTCCTGGCCGATGGCCTCGTTGCGTTTGATGTCGACGTACTGGTCGACGGCGGTCTCGTGGATGCTGACCAGGGCCCGGCGGCGGTGCTTCATGTCATCGAAGGCGCCGGCCTTGATCAGGGACTCGATGACCCGCTTGTTGCACACCAGCGCCGGCACCTTGTCGAGGAAGTCGGCGAAGTCGACGTAGCGGCCCTTCTCCTCGCGGGCCGCCACGATCCCGTCGACCACGTTGTGCCCGACGTTGCGGATCGCGGTGAGGCCGAAGCGGATGTCGTTGCCGACCGGGGTGAAGTCTGCCGAGGATTCGTTGACGTCAGGTGGCAGCACCTGGATCTTCATGCGGCGGCACTCGTTGAGATAGATCGCGGACTTGTCCTTGTCGCCTCGCACCGAGGTGAGCAGCGCCGCCATGTATTCGGGGGCGTAGTTGGCCTTGAGGTAGGCCGTCCAGTAGGAGATGACACCGTAGGCCGCCGAGTGCGCCTTGTTGAAGGCGTAGTCGGAGAAGGGCAGCAGGATCTCCCACAGCGTGTCGATGGCCTTCTGGGAGAACCCGTTGCCCAGCATCCCGGCCTGGAACCCGGCGTACTGCTTGTCGAGTTCTTCCTTCTTCTTCTTGCCCATGGCGCGGCGGAGATTGTCGGCTTGACCGAGGGTGAACCCGGCCAGGACCTGGGCGATCTCCATGACCTGCTCTTGGTAGACGATCAGGCCGTAGGTCTCCCCCAGCACCGGCTTGAGCGCCTCGGCCAACTCCGGGTGGATCGGGTCCATCGGCTCGCGGCCGTTCTTGCGGCGGGCGTACTTGTTGTGCGAGTCGGCGCCCATCGGACCTGGGCGATACAGGGCGCCGACGGCCGAGATGTCGGCGAAAGTGTCGGGGCGCATGCTGCGCAACAGGGAGCGCATGGGCCCGCCGTCGAGCTGGAAGACCCCCAGCGTGTCGCCGCGCGAGAGCAGGTCGTAGGCCGCGGGGTCGTCGAAGGTGAGGTCCTCGAGGACGACGTCTTCGCCGCGGTTGGCCTTGATGTTGGTCAGCGCGTCGTCGAGCACCGTGAGGTTGCGCAGCCCGAGGAAGTCCATCTTGACCAGCCCGAGCGACTCGCACATGGGGTAGTCGAACTGGGTGATGATCGCGCCGTCTTGATCGCGCTTCATGATCGGGACGATGTCGATGAGGGGATCGCTCGACATGATCACACCGGCGGCGTGCACACCCCACTGGCGGATCTGGCCCTCGAGGCCGACAGCGGTGTTGTAGATCGTGCGCACGTCGACTTCGGACTCGTGCAGGGCGCGGAACTCCGCACCGTCGGCGTAGCGCTTGTGGGAGCTGTCGAAGATGTCTTTGAGCGGGACGCCCTTGCCCATGATGTCTGGCGGGAGGGCCTTGGTGATCCGGTCACCGACCGCGAACCCGTGGTCGAGCACCCGGGCGGCGTCCTTGATGGCCTGTTTGGCCTTGATCCGGCCGAACGTGGCGATGTAGGCGACCCGGTCCGAGCCGTACTTCTGGCTGACGTAGTTGATCACCTCGACCCGACGGCGCTCGTCGAAGTCGATGTCGAAGTCGGGCATCGAGGGACGCTCGGGGTTGAGGAACCGCTCGAAGATCAGGCCGTGCTCGAGGGGGCACAGGTCGGTGATCCGCAACGCGTACGCCGCGATCGATCCCGCACCGGATCCGCGTCCGGGGCCCACGCGGATGCCGTTGTCCTTGGACCACTGGATGAAGTCGGCGACCACGAGGTAGTAGCCGCAGTAGCCCTTGTCGGCGATGACCTTGAGTTCCATCTCGACGCGGTCGCGGACCGCCTGGGTGAGGCGGTCGCCCGGGTAGCGGGCCTCGATCCCGCGCCAGACCTCCTTGCGGAACCAGGAGTCCTCGTCTTCACCGGCCGGAACGTCTGCCCGAGCCATGTAGCCGCCGGTGGATTCGGTGAACTCGACCGAGCAGCGCTCAGCGATCTCGAGAGTGTTGTCGCAGGCCTCGGGCATGCCGTGCTTGTCGGCCCACAACGCCCGCATCTCGGCCGCGGTCTTGATGTAGTAGCCGCCGCCGTCGAACTTGAGGCGGTTGGTGTCGGCGAGCCGTTTGCCGGAGGCGACGCAGACCAAGGCGTCGTGAGCCTCGGCGTCCTCGGGGTTGTTGTAGTGGGAATCGTTGGTGGCGACCGGACGGATCCCGAGGTCCTTGCCCAGGCGCAGCAGGTCGTCACGAACCCGCTTCTCGATGTCGATGTCGTGGTCCATCAACTCGAGGAAGAAGTTGTTCTTGCCGAAGATGTCTTGGAACTCGGCCGCGGACTTGCGTGCCTCGTCGTACTGCCCGAGCCGTAGCCAGGTCTGGATCTCACCCGACGGACAGCCCGTGGTGGCGATCAGGCCGGGGGCGTATTCATGGAGAAGTTCGCGGTCGGCGCGCGGCTTGTAATAGAAGCCCTCGAGGCTCGAGCGCGACGAGAGTCGGAAGAGGTTGTGCATCCCGGCCGTGGTCTCGGACCAGATCGTCATGTGCGTGTAGGCGCCGCCGCCGGCGACGTCGTTGCCGCCCTCTTCGGCCAGGTCGCCCTTGCCCCAGCGGCTCCGCGTGCGGTCGCCGCGATGGGGCTGCGGGGTGAGGTAGGCCTCGATCCCGATGATCGGGTTGATCCCGTGGGCCTTGGCCTTGGACCAGAAGTCGTAGGCACCGTGCAGGTTGCCGTGGTCGGTCATCGCGATCGCCGGCATCCCGAGGTCGGCCACACGGGAGAACAGCCCGTCGAGCAGCGAGGCGCCGTCGAGCATGGAGTACTCGGTGTGCACGTGCAGGTGGACGAAGTCGCCCTGTGACTGCCCCTGGGACACGGTCGAGATGCTCCTCAAAATCGTCAGCGGGTATGCCAAAACTGGTCGACGCCGCACGCCGGGTGGTCCTGGGGAAGGACCATCAGCCTAACCTCCGCGCCAGCCCGTCGTGAGGACCCACGCGGCGAGCTCGTCGATCTCGTGGGTGCCGTCACGATCAAGGGCATGTCTCAACTACAGCAGAGGGCGCCGACAGCCCTTCGGACCCCGGATCTGCAGCATTGTTTCGGCAGAGTCGGGTGCCGAGAAGAGTCGCCCAACTGCACCACGTGCTGTCGATCGGCTACTCGCCGGCGGCGTCGAGACTCTCGGTGATCACCACGTCGACGATGCGGGCCAGGCGGTCGGCGCCCAGCGTGGGCGCGCGCACCGCCATCGCCTCGGCGATGGCACGTTCGCGCGCCGGGTCGCGCTCGGCTGTCGGCTTGTGCGGCTGCACGGCTCGGGTGAGCGCACTGCGTCGGTTGAGGACGTCGCCGAGTTCGCGGTCGGCCTCGTCGATGAGTCGGCGATAGAAGGCGAGCGGGTCGCGGCCGGGCCACGCCATGCGTACGTCGGGTTCGCGCTCCTCGTTGCCCGACCCGTCCGTACGCTCGAGTTCGACCAGCCCGTGTCGGGCATAGAACTCGCGAGCCGGCCGGTTGATCTCGAAGACCCAGAGGCAGAAGCCGTCCGGTCGCTGGGACTTCACCAGGTCCAGCAGCGCTGTCCCGACGCCGTCACCGGCATGGTCGGGCAGGACGTAGAGGTCATCGAGCCACGAGTCGGTGAACCGCGCGTAGGCGACCGGCCGGTCCCCGACGTCGGCGATCCACACCTCGTCCTCGCCGACGCGGCCGGTCAGCCAGGCCCGAACCGAGTCGTCGTCGTGGATTCCGGGCGGCATCGCGGCCTGGCGACGTGAGCGGAGGTGGATGGCGGCGATCGCGTCGCCGTCTGAACGCTGAGCGGGTCGAAGAACCAGGTCAGTCGGCGCCACGGATGACCTCGAGCGCATGGGCGAGGTCGTCGGGATAGGACGACTCGAACTCGACGTAGTCCCCGCTCTCGGGGTGGGTGAAGCCCAGTTTGACCGCGTGCAGCCACTGCCGCTCCAACCCCACCCGCTTTGCCAAGGTGGGGTCTGCGCCATAGAGGTGATCGGCGACGCAGGGGTGCTTCAGTGCGGCCATGTGGACGCGGATCTGGTGCGTACGACCGGTCTCGAGGTGCACTTCGAGCAGACTGGCGAACCGGTGCGCCTCGAGGGTCGAGTAGTGCGTGACGCTGGGACGACCATCGGCCATCACCGCGAACTTCCAGTCGGACTTGGGGTGACGCCCGATCGGTGCGTCGATGGTGCCCTCGTGCGGGTCGGGATGCCCCTGGACCAGTGCGTGGTAGGTCTTGTCGACCTCACGATGCCGGAAGGCGTTCTTGAGCACCGAGTAGGCGTGCTCGGACTTGGCGATCACCATGACTCCCGAGGTCCCGACATCGAGGCGCTGCACGATGCCCTGCCGCTCGGAGGCGCCGCTGGTGGCGATCCGGAATCCGGCCCCGACCAGGTGACCCACAACTGTCGGACCGGTCCAGCCGGGCGAGGGGTGGACCGCGACTCCGACCGGCTTCTCCAACACCACGATCGCGGGATCGTCATGGATGATCCCGATGCCTTCGACGATCTCCGGCTTGATCTCCAGTGGATCGGCGGTGACCGGGATCGTCACGTCGAGCGAACTCCCGGGCAGGACCCGGTCGCTCTTGGACACCGGGGCTCCGTCGACCTCGACCAGGCCTCGCCCGATCAAGTCCGCTGCGCGGGTCCGCGAGAGCCCGAACAGTTGGGCGATCGCGGCATCGACCCGCTCCCCCGCCAGGGATTCGGGAATCGGCAGGCTGCGGTGGTCAGCGCCGAGTTCGGTCATCACGCCTCCGCCTCATCGCGCACCCGTGCACCGTTGAGTCGCACTCCTCTGAAGGCTTGGATCAAGATGATCGCCGCAGCGCCGTTGATGCAGATGTCGGCCACGTTGAAGATCGGCCAGTGCGGCAGCATCAAGAAGTCGATCACGTGGCCCCGCAGCGGCCCGGGCTGACGGAGCATCCGGTCGGTCAGGTTGCCGGCGACGCCCGCGAGCAACAGACCGAACCCGACGGCCCAGAGTCGGCTGCCGAGTCGGCGGCTGAGCCAGAGGACGACCACCACCGCGCTGATCGCGATCACCGTGAGCACTTCGGTGAAGGAGGTGACAGCACTGAACGCGGCACCCGGGTTGCGGGTCAGTCGCAGTTGCAGGATCTCCCCGATCAACTGCCGGTCGGGCGCACCCTCAAGGTTCGCTACGGCGAGGTATTTGGTGACCTGGTCGATGGCGTAGAAGCACACGGCCACGCCGCCGAAGACCACCAATGCCGCGCGATGGGTAATCCTGCTCGGTTCTTGCGTCGAGGGGCTGTCTGCACCGCTCAGCGACGTTCCTCTCGCTGTTTGCATGTCATGCACAGTGTTGCACGGGGGAACGCCATCAACCGAAGCTTGCCGATGGGGTTGCCGCACGACTCGCACACGCCATAGGACCCGTCTTCGATGCGGTTCAGGGCGCGCTCGATCTGAGCCAGCTTGTCACGCTCGCTGTTGAGCACGGTCAGTTCTTGATCGCGCTCGAAGCTGGTCGCGCCCATGTCGGCCTGGTCCTGGCCGGCGCCGTCACCGGAGTCCCGCATCAGACCGGAGAGTTCCTCCTCCTGGGCCGAGAGGATGCCGATGCTGTGCTCACGCATCCCACGCAGGTCCTTGAGGACCTCTTTGAGTTCGGTCTTGGTCCAGGCGCCTTCGCCGTCCTTGACGACCAGGGCGCTGACCGAGGTCTTGCGTGGCTTCGTCAGCGTCGCGGGTGCAGCCTTCTTCGCCGGTGCAGCCTTCTTCGCCGGTGCAGCCTTCTTCGCCGGTGCAGCCTTCTTCGCCGGTGCAGCCTTCTTCGCCGGTGCAGCCTTCTTCGC
>JBFIDC010000013.1:0-20832 GCA_041581495.1 Nocardioides sp.
ACTTCGACATCGGTGCGCGAGCCGTCGGCGTCGAGGTGCAGGGTCCACAGCAACGCGGGGCGGACCTGGTCCGGCAGCAGCGAGGCTGCGTCCTCCGAGAGCACGGTGGGATGCAGCGGGACGCGGGAATCGGCGCCATAGAGGGTCTGACCCCGCAGATTCGCTTCGACGTCGACCGCGTCGCCGGGCGTGATGAACGCCGCGAGATCCGCGATCGCGTAGGACAACACATAGCCGTCGCCATCCCGGGCGAGGTGCAGGGCCTGGTCGAGGTCGAAGGAACCCGGAGGGTCGATGGTGACCAAGGCCAGGTCGGTGCGGTCGAGTCCGGGCAGCCGTGGGTTCTGGGCCGCGGCCGCCGCAGCAGCCTCGACCTCAGGCGGGAACGCCGCTGACACGTCGAGCTCGGACTGGATGGCGCCGATCCCGGCCCGGAGCGAATCGGCCGCGACGCCGACTGCCTCCGCACTGTCTAGTCGTGGCCGGACACTGACCACTCGGCTGCACCCCATAGCAGCGAAGCCTACGTGGCGGGGCGCTCATTACAGTTCAGCCCGTGCTGATCCTGATCCCCCCCAGCGAGGGCAAGTCGGTCCCCCAACGCGGCAAGTGCCTGGATCTCGACAACCTCGCACTCCCCCAACTCACCGACGCCCGCGACCAGGTGATCGAGGCCCTCGTCGACTTCTGCCGCGACGACCCGGAGCGGGCCGCCGTCGCACTGGGGGTCCCCAAGACTCAACTCGACCTCGTCGCCCTCAACGCGGGGCTGCGGCAGGCGCCGACGGCTCGCGCCGACCGTGTCTACTCCGGGGTCCTCTACGACGCCCTCTCGCCGGCCACCTTGAGCACCGCGGCGCGACGGCGTGCCTCCTCGAGGCTGATGGTGACCTCGAGCGTGTTCGGCCTGGTCGGTCCCGGTGACCGGATCCCGGCCTACCGGCTCTCCGGTGATGCCACCCTTCCCGGTCTCGGTGGGATTGCCGCGCATTGGCGCAACTGCTTGGGCACGGCCGCCGAGGAGGCAGTGGGTGATGGCCTGCTCGTCGACCTCCGCAGCAGCATGTACGCCGCCTTCTGGCGTCCGTCACTTGCCATCGCCCAACGGGTGGCGACCGTCCGCGTGCTGCACGAGGTCGACGGCAAACGCCAGGTCGTCAGCCACTTCAACAAGGCGACCAAGGGGCGCATCGTGCGAGAACTCCTCGAAGACGGCGCCAAGCCGCGCACCCCGGTCCGCCTCGCCGAAGCGCTGCGCGACCTCGGCTGGAGCGTCGAGCTCAGCCAACCCGGCAAGACCGGCACTCAACTCGACGTCGTCGTCACCGAACTCTGAACGAGGTCGGCCCGCCGACGACGGGCTACCAGCTGCTCGGTGCCGAAGCGAAGCCGTCCGACCCCGGGGGCCGGCCGTTGTAGAGGCGCAGCGAGGCACGTGATGGCCGCTCCTCCTCGGGTCCGGTCTCGGGGTAGTAGGACACGACACACACCGATGCGGGAGACAGTTCCATCCGGAACACCGCCTCCAACGGAGCACCCAGCGCCTCGGCGACCAGGGTCTTGATGGGCGTCACGTGGCTCACCAGGACCAGTGTTCGACCCGGGTGCTCGGCCAGCAGTCGCTCGCGGGCGGCCAGCACCCGAGCCCTCACGGTCGCGAACGACTCGCCGCCCTCGGGCGCGTAGTCGAGGTCGGTGAACCAGGTCTCCAGGCCCTTCGGGTCGCGCTCACCGACCTCGGCGAAGGTGAGTCCGTCCCAGACGCCGAACTCCATCTCGGCGAGACCGGGCTCCTCGGCCAGGGGTCGGTCGAGGACCTCGGCGATGATCGCCGCCGACTCGCGGGTCCGGCGCACCGGCGAGGTGACGACGAGGTCGACACGTTCGGCCGCGGGCGCGAGCCACTGTGCCGTGACCCGGATCTGATCGCGTCCCTCATCACTCAGCCCAGGGTTGTCACCGCCGAGACCGCCGGAGAACTTCTTGGCCGAGGTGTGCGGGGTGACTCCGTGCCTGACCAGGATCAGGGTCGTGGGACTCCCTGTCGGTGGCGCCCACCCCTGGGCAGGCGTCGCATCGGGACCCGGAGCCGGGTCCTCGATCTCCTCGATCAGCGAGGGATCCTCGTCAAGCTCCACCTTCGGCACCGAGACGCCGCTGCGCTTCCCGTCGAGTGCCTCGTTGGCGAGCCGGTCCGCGTACGCGTTCTTCTCGCGCGGGATCCAGGTGTAGGTCGTCCCGAAGGGTGCGAGGCGAGTGGCCTCGGCGGCCAGCGGCTTCATGTCCGGGTGCTTGATCTTCCACCGACCCGACATCTGCTCCACGACGAGTTTGGAGTCCATCCGGACCAGGATCTCGGCGTGCGGGGCGAACATCTCGGCCAAGTGCAGCCCACCGATGAGACCGCTGTACTCGGCCACGTTGTTGGTGGCCACTCCGATGGTGGAGCCGTCCTCGGCGATGGTCTCGCCGGTCTCGGCATCCTTCAACACCGCCCCGTAGGCCGCCGGCCCCGGGTTGCCGCGCGACCCGCCGTCGGCCTCTATGATGACCTTGCGGTAGCGGAAGGGGTCGGCCCCCTCGGACTCGCTCACAAGCCAGACTCTGCCGTGCGGACCAGGATCCGCTGACACTCCTCGCAGCGGACGACGGTGTCTGCAGGCGTAGCGGCGATCTCGGCGAGTTCGTGAGCGTCCAACGTGAGCCGGCAGCCGCCGCACTGGCGGGCCCGCAACTCAGCTGCGGCCACACCGCCCTTCTGCTCGCGCAACCGTTCATAGAGAGCCATCAGGTCGGCCGGGATCTCTGCTGCCGCAGGCGTGCGATCGGCGACCACGGCGTCCAGGTCGGCGTCGAGGGCGGCGAGCTTCTCATCGCGCACGACGCTCAGGGCGGCCAGCCGCTCCTGGGAGGCAGCCAGCTGCGCCACGAAGCCATCCAACTCGCGTTGGGCGTCCTCCTGCCGCGCCATCACCTCGAGTTCCTCGTCCTCGAGCGTGGTGATCCGTCGCTCCAGGGACTCCAGTTCTCCCTGCATGCGTTCGAGGTCCTTGGGACTGCTGATCAGACCCTGGTCCATCCGGTCCTTGTCTCGGGTCCGGCGCGACTTGACCTGCTCGACGTCGGCGTCGACCTTGCGCTGCTCTGCGCTCAGGTCGTCCACCACGATCTGGGCGTCACGGCGCTGGGCATCAAGGGCGCTGCACTGCTCCTGAAGGGTCGCGATCTCAGCGATCTCCGGCAGTGTCCGGCGCTGGTGTCGCAGTTGATCGGCGCGGGCGTCAAGCGCCTGCAGCGCGAGCAGTGCTACCTGGGCAGCGGGGTCGGCTTTCAGGGCTGGCTCCTGTACGTATCGACTTGTGGTTCGGTGTGGTGCGGACGGCCGAGTGCGTGACCTGTCCACGGGTCGGTCGGGGTGACGCTGACCTTCGTCGCTACCGTATCGCCCGCCGGTTCGAACGCCGCGCGCACACGGTCGGCGACGACCGGGAGCCAGGTCCACTCCGCCGCCCAGTGCGCCACGTCGATCAGCGCAGGCCCACCCTTGTCGAGGAACTCGCCGGCCGGGTGGTGGCGCAGGTCGCTGGTCACATAGACGTCCGCGTCGGTGGCCATCACGCGGTCCAGCAAGAAGTCGCCGGCCCCGCCACAGACGGCGACCCGACGAACGGGCCGCTGGAGGTCGCCGGCGATCCGCACCCCAGTGGCCGTTCGCGGCAACGAATCGGCGACCTGCTGAGCGAAGTCACCCAAGGTGGTGTGCGCGACATCGCCGATGCGCCCGGATCCGGCTTCGACCTCGCCCAGGGCCGCGAGTTCGATGACGTCGTAGGCAGGCTCCTCATAGGGATGAGCGGCCAACATCGCGGACACGACGGACCCGCGAAGCGACCGAGCGAAGGTGACCTCGACCCGCTCCTCGTCCACCACCTCGAGGCTGCCGACCTGACCGATGGCTGGGTTGGCGCCGTCCAGTGGAAGGAAGCGGCCCTGGCCGGCGCTGCTGAACGAGGCGGAGGCGTAGTCACCGAGGTGGCCGGCGCCGGCACTCGCGAGGGCCTCGCGCACCCCGTCGGCGTGCGTCAGGGGCACATAGACAGTGAGTTTGTCGGTCGCCTCGTGTGGTCCCGGCTCGATCGGGGAGAGGTCGCGCAGGCCCAATGCACTCGCCAGCGCCTCACTCACGCCGGAGACCGCCCGATCAGCGTTGGTGTGTGCGGTCAGCAAGGCGCAACCAGCGTCGAGCAAGACACCCAGCGTCCGACCCTTGGGGGTCGTCCGCGCCACGCCGTGAACCGGCTTGAGGAACAGCGGGTGATGCACGACCAGCAGGTCGGCGCCCCACTGGGCGGCCTCATGGGCGACGGTTTCGGTGGGGTCCACGGCGAACATCACCTTGGCCACACGCTGATCGGGATCGCCGCTGACCAGCCCGACCGCGTCCCAGGGCTCCGCGGTGGCGGGCGGGTACCAGCCGTGCAGCAGCGCGATGACCTCGTGAAGAGTAGGCACGGAGCGAGGCTACTGCGCGCCTTCGCGAGATACTGCGCGCATGGCGCAACCTGCCGAGGACCCGGCGTCTCACCGGCCCGTGCCCTACGGACCGCCGCAAGGACTCGAGGGCTCGCTCGAGCATCTCGACGTCGTGAGCGCCGCCGTGGTCCTGCCGACGCCGAGCACGGTGGAGCGGTTGGCTCCCGCGCCTCGACCCGTGCCGGGCACCTATCGCTTGGCCTGTTTCGACGCGAAGTGGTTCGAACTGATCACCGTCATCCTCCTCGTCGCCATCGCCGTCCCACTGGCCGCGAGCCACCTCGCGATGGCGCTGGCGCCGTTGACCGCAGCGTCACTGCTCGTGGTCGCCTTCCGGGTGCGCCGATACCGGCGCCGGATGGCCCTGCTTCGTTGGGGCGAGGTGGCGACGGTCTCCGCGTTCTCGCCGGTCACCGGGCGGTTCGGTTCGAGCACGACCTACAGCAACGTGCGACTGCGTTCTGCGCGCGGCTGGTCCCTGGATCGTTCCTCCTACTCCGGGAGCGGCTTCACCACCGACGTCGCCTACACCCTCGACGGGTTCTCCGGCACGGTCCGAGTGCGGGGACGCGCCTATGAGGGCGATGTCGTCCTCGCCGACTCGCGCCGACCCGAGCACGCCGTCGCCGTACGCGACTTCCCGCACGACCTGACCCCGGGCCCGGACGGTCGTTGGCCGGGCGACGTCCCTACCGGTGTGTGGGCCGGCATCGTGATCACGATCGCTATGGAGGCCTCGCTCCTGGTGGGCACAGCGCTGATGTGGATGAGCGCGGTGAGCTGAAACCGGGTCAGTTCACCTGCCGGTCGCGACCCTCCCAGTAGGGCGAGCGCAACTTGAACTTCTGCAGCTTCCCCGTCGCGGTTCGGGCCAACTGATCACGGAACTCGATGGAGGTCGGTGCCTTGTAGCCGGCCGCCTTCTCCTTGCACCAGGCGATCAACTCGGCCTCGGTGGCCTCCTGACCCGGCGCGAGGACGACCAGCGCCATGATCGTCTCGCCCCACTTCTCGCTCGGCACCCCGATGACGGCGACCTCGGAGACCGCAGGGTGGGAGAACAGCACGTCTTCGACCTCGACCGAGGAGACGTTCTCACCACCGGTGATGATCACGTCCTTCTTGCGATCGCTGATGGTGAGGTAGCCGTCCTCGATGGTTCCGCCATCGCCGGTGTGGAACCAGCCGTCACGCAGCGCCGTCGCGGTCTCTTCGGGTTGGTCCCAATAGCCCTCGAGCACCACGTTGGATCGCGCGAGCACCTCGCCTCCGCCCTCGCCGTCCTCGGTCTCCTCCGAGATCCGCAGCGAGACGCCGAGCGCGGGCGCTCCGGCGCGCACCAGTTTGGCGGCCCGGTCCTGCGCCGAGAGGTGGTCCCATTCGGCCCTGGTGCGGTTGATGGTGAGCAGCGGCGAGGTCTCGGTCAGCCCATAGATCTGAATGAACTCCCACCCCAGTTCCTCCTCGACCCGCGCCACGGTCTTGGTCGGCGGCGGCGCTCCGGCCATGATGATCCGCACCCGATCGCGACCGGGGATCTCACCGTCCCAGGTCTGGGCCGCCTCGAGCACCGCGGCGGCGACCGCCGGCGCCGCGCACATGACGGTCACGCCGTGCTTCTCCACCCGCCGCAGGATCTCGGCGCCGTCGACCTTGCGCAGCATGATGTGCGGCACGCCCAGGCCCGTCATCGCGAAGGGCATCCCCCACCCGTTGGCGTGGAACTGGGGCAGGGTGTGGAGATAGACGTCGCGATCGGTGATCCCGGCGTGCATCGCGAACGTCACCGCGTTGGTCCAGATATTGCGGTGGGTGATCTGCACGCCCTTGGGACGTGCCGTGGTTCCCGAGGTGTAGTTGATCGTCGCGGTAGCCGTCTCGTCGTGGCGCCACGGCTCGGGTTCTGCACCCTCGGGCGCATACAACTGGTCGTCGTCGCCGAGGACGAAGCGGTGCTCGGCACCGACGTCTCCCAGTTCGGCATCGAGTTCTGGATCGACGTAGAGCACGCGGGCACCTGAGTGCTCCACGATGTAGCGCACCTCATCGGGGCGGAGGCGAAAGTTGACTGGCACCAGGACGCGACCGGACCCGGCGACCCCGAAGAAGGAGGTCATCAGGCGCGCGCTGTTGTGGCTGATGACAGCCACCCGTTCGCCGGCCTTGATGCCGAGCTGATCGAGTCTGGCGGCCTGGCGTCGCGCGAGGGCGCCCACCTCGGCATAGGTCAACTCCCCCAGTGATGGCGCCGGCTGATCGGGTTCGTCGATGATCCCGGTGCGTTGGCCATAGACAGCCACGGCGCGATCGATGAAGTCATTGACGCTGAAGTCGACGTGCATCCAGCCAAACTAGTCCCCGGTGTCGTGGACCGGTGGCGGCGTTGGTCCCGAGGCAGACAGGCCATTGGTCCCCGATCGGTTCGTGTGATCGGGGACCAATGGGCGAAGGGAAACTCAGTCGGTCGCGCCCAGCGAACGCCAGTACTCGTTGATGGCGTTGTTGGTCTTGATGAACCACACGAAGAGGCCGACGAAGAAGAACCAACCGAGAAGCAGGGCCCACAGGCCCGTGGTGGCACTGACCGGCTTGGCCTGACCACGGCGCTCATAGAGACCGCCGACCTCGTTGGGGGTCACGAAGTACAGCACGAATCCCACGAACAGAGCCAGGACCAGCGCAAGCCCGCCTCCGAGTCCGGTGCCGGAGTGCTTCTTCATCTCATCGTGGGTCTTGTAGGACCACACGATGGTGTAGATCCCGAGTGTGACGATGGCCAGCAGGATGCACGTGCCGTTGCTGCGGATCTGACCAATCGGTGCTGCGCCGGGTTGTCCGGGCGCAATTGGGGTGTCGCTCATCTGAGTCATGGGCGAAACCTAGCGGCGCCAGGCGCGAATACGAGCAGACTCACCGACTTTGCTGGGGGACTCCGATTGCTCCCACACTCGCCGCCACGGCGCCACCTTCGGGCCGGCCGGGTCGGGTGTCTGGTTCGCCGAGGCACGCTGTCTGGCCTCCCACCAGGTCGACTTGTCCTCGTCGAGGAGCGCGGCGACCGCCTCCTTGATCCGAGGGGCGAACTCGCGAACCGACTCATCCGGGCCCGGCCGAAGCGGTTCGCCGAACCGAACCGTCAATTGGCGCCGGCCCTTGCTCGGCCAGTTCTGACCACGCGGCATCGCGGCGAACGTGCCGCGGTGGGCGATCGGCACCACCGGCACGCCGTGCTCGACCGCCAGGAACGCCGCCCCCATCCGGAAGGTACCCATCCAGCCATCGGGTGACCTGGTCCCTTCGGGGAAGATCACCAGGCTCCACCCGTCCGCCAGCACCTCGCCCGGCGTGGTTGCCATGGTGCCGCCGCGACGATCGATCGGGAACGTGTTGAAGATCAACGACGAACCGACCGCACGCCACCACGTGTCGAAGAAGTAGTCGGCCGCTGCCGCGACGGCCGTCTTGCGCCGCCACGCATCCGGAAGCGACAACAGCACCAACGGCGTGTCGAGGTGCGAGGCGTGGTTGGCGACGAAGATGACCGGCCCCTCGATCCGGTCGAGGATGTCGAGGCCCTCGACCTGGGTGCGCACCTGAGATCGGAACAGCGGTTCCAGGCCACCCTTCTGCGCGATCTCGCGAGCCACCATGGCGGGCTTTCGACGCGACCACTCGCTGCGGAAGACCGTGGACTTCGAGGGCAACACGAAGGGCTCAGCCGAGCGTGGCACCTGACCGCGCCGCCCCCAGCGCCAGCCGCGCGCCATCAACTTGACGTCGGACACGCCGTCCTTGATCAGGCTCACCGCGTCATCACCGCACGTCCGCGAGGAGGTGGGGCGGGTTGTGCAGGTAGGTGATCGAGGGACTGGTGCCAACGGTGTCCGAGGCCATCTCGAGCGCGTCCATGAGGGTCGTCGCCGCTCGGAAGCCGAGTCGAGAGGCCACCTTGCGATCCGCGCCGACCCAGATCACCTCGTCCACATGGTCCATCGCGTGGGCCGCCCAGTACCACATATAGAAGGGGTGAACGCCGTGGTAGGCGTGCGAGGTCCGGTAGAGGTGGATGTACCACGGGTCCTGTGCGAACTGCTGCTCGTACTTCTCCCCCACCACGGCCGGGTCGGTCGATTCGGCCAGCACTTCTTCGTAGAAGTCGACGTAGGAGGGGTGATGCAGTTGGTTGAACCCCTCGTTGAGCGGGTGGTAGAGGATCACCGCACCGCCCTTGCGGACGACGGGTTGACCTCGGTAGGAGTTGAAGTAGTAGCCCAGCCCCATGCAGGTCGCCAGGATCGGGTTCATCGAACTGTTGACGTTGTAGGGGCCGAGATAGGGCACACCCATCACCAACACGTCGGACTGACCCTGCACTTCGACGAGGTGCTGCTGGTGCACCTTCTCCAGGGTCCGCTCATGGACGGCCTCGACCTCACCGGCGTTGACGCCGGTCAGGCCATAGACCGACCGGAGGTCGTGGAACATCTTGTGCTTCAACTTCGGGGGCGCCACCGCGAGCCCGCGCCGCATTCCGAGCATCGTCGCCTGGTCCCGCACCGACCACTCCCACTCACGCTTCTGGAGGAAGTTGTACGGCTTGGGGAACACGTCGTTGTTGAGCGTGGTCTCGATCTGGAAGACCTTGACGTGGTCCTTGATGACTCGGCCGATCCGCCACGCGGAGTGGTGCATCTCGGAGTGCTTGTGGTCCATGAAGGAGCGCGAGTGCACCATCGTCTTGGCGTTGTGGTGGTGCCGCAGGGACTTGTAGGACGCGAGCCCGATTCCCACCGACTTGTGGCCGCCATCCATCGCGACGAGGTTGACGTTCACATAGATCAGCAGGTCGGACTCGGCGGCCCGCTTGCTGATCTCGATGTCCTCGCCCTTGTCGGTGGTGCCGAGATGGGCGAGGTTGTCGCGGTCCTCGGCATCGAAGTTGTAGAGCAGACCCTGGGGGAAGAAGCTCCTGAACACCCGCTCGCCCACGATGTGCTTGAGCTCGTCGGCGGTCATCCGGCGGTGCAGGGCGTTCGCGGCGATCAACTCGACGTCGTCGACGCCCGCTTCGGCGGCCAGGGTGAGGACCTGCTCGATGATCCGGCCACGGATGTCTGGCGCCTTCATCGTCGGCAACGGCAAGGAGAGGTCGTCGAAGGCGATGGTCAGGCGCATGCCTGCCTTGAGCAGTTCCGGCAGGGGCTCGGAGTCGACCGGGTTGTGCAACGCCTCGTGGATCGCCGCGTCGACATCGGGCACGGCCGGCAGAGACTCGGGCGGATAGACGACTCGGGTCCCGAGCGGGAAGTTCTCCAGCCGGAAGCCGAGACCCTCGTGCACGATCAGCGGCGGCGTCCGGTCATCGACCTCGAGGACGAAACCCGGCCTACTCATGACAACTGCCTAGGGGGCGACTCACTGTGTGCTCCTTGGGTCGAACGCGACCTTCACGGTACCGAGACCACCGGCTGAGTGCGCGTGGTCGAGCGCCTCTCGCCAGCGGTGGAGTGGATAGCTGGCGACGGACTTGGCCAGTCGAGCGACGGCGTCGTGGGCGACCAACTCCATGGCGATCTCGAACGCGGGCCGGCCGTCGGCGCCGGCCTCCTGAGAGGAGGACGCATAGGTCCCGATGAGTTCCAGTTCGCGGAACCAGGCGGCGGACAGGTCCGCGGGCGCGGGCATCCCTGACATCACCACCCGGCCACCGGCACGCGTGGCATGCAGGGCCGTCTCCAGGGACTGCTTGCTGCCGACGGCGTCGACGGCGACATCGACTCCGCCAAGGAGGTAGGGCGCAGAGAACTCGGGCTTCAGTTGGAACGCGCCGGTGGTTCGCCGCACCCGTCGCAGTACCTCATGGGGCTGCACCACCTCGGTCGCCCCCAACTCGAGGGCGAGTTCGCGCTGGTGGGCATGTTTGGCGACCACCACGATCTCGCCGGCGGGGGTCAGTTCACGCAGCGCGAGGGTGGCGAACAGGCCGACCGAGCCGGCGCCGCTGACCAAGACCCGGTCGTTGGCCTCGACACCGGCCCGCAGCGCGGTGTGCACGGCGCAGGCGATCGGCTCCGCGAGCAGTGCCTGCTCGTCCGAATAGCCCTCGGGCACCACATACATCTGGCTGCGGTGAGCAGACAGTTGCTGACCCCAACCTCCCCCGGTGTCCTTGCAGAACCCGGTCTGGAGACCCGCCGACAGGTTCCCGACCGTCACCCTGCTGCACCGATTGGTCGCGCCGACCGCACAGTTCTCGCAGGGCTCCACTCCACGCACCGCGCAGGTCAGCACCGGGTCGAGGACGACGCGGGTCCCCGCGGGAAGGTCCTCGCAGTCGTCGAGGAGTTCACCGACGACTTCGTGACCGGGCACGAAGGGCAAGGAGACCAGCGCGGAGAAATAGAGGCTGGTCTTGCCCGAGAGCGCGCCGAGGTCGGAGCCGCAGATGCCGGAGAGTCGGGTCCTGACCCGCGCCCAGCCGGGTCGGTCCGCCTTCGGCGGGTCGATGGTCACCAACCGCAACGGCGCGGCATAGCCCGAGAGCAGGCCGGGCATCCGGGACCCCATGGCCTTGCCGGCCACGGTGCGCGGCAACGAGCGGAACATCTCCAGTGCCAGCATCATCGCCTGTTCACGCCCTTCCCCGTGCCGGGTCGAGTCCCCGGGTGGCGCCGGTTGGGCTGGCCCAGTCGGCGACGTCCCAGTGGGAGCGGCGGGCATGGCGGTAGAGGGAGATGTCCGGCCGCACCGCGACCGGATTCCCGATGGCCTCCAACAGGGGCAGATCAGAGTGCGAGTCGGCGTAGCCGAACGAGGCCTCCATGTCGATGCCGTGTTCGCGCGCGTAGGACTGCATCCACGCCGCTCGTGATTCACCGACCAGCGGCGAGGATGCCAGGTGACCGGTGCAGACGCCGGTGGCGTCTACCTCCAGGTCGGCGGCCTCGATGTGGTCGAACAGCGGTATCAACGGTCGGGTCAGCGGTCGGATCGCTCCGGTGATCAGCACCGTCTGGTGGCCGGCTGCCCGGTGCTCGCGAATGCGGCGGACGGCGTCGGGTGAGAGACGCGAGAGAACGTGATCGGTGAGGTGCTCGTCAGCGACCGTGTTGAGGTCGGCCAGCCGGGCTCCTTGGTACTCCCGGTAGATGGTGCGGAGGAAGTCACTGCGTTGACGGCGTTCGGCCTGAACCAGGCTCGGCACCTTGGAGGCGATCCGACCGAGTTCGGCCAGCCGGTCGGTCCCGTCGAGCTCACGCAACCGAACCCACAGATAGGTCTCGATCACATTGGAGGACAGCAGGGTTCCGTCCATGTCGAAGAACGCCGCGACACCGCCCGCCGCCCCACCGACCTTGCGCAACCCGGTGCCGGTCGGCTTCTTGCGCATGGCGCGGAGTTCGTCGAGGCGACGCACCGGCGCGGTGACGGCCGGGCAGTGGACCTCGATGAAGTAGTGCTCCCAGTCCACCACCGAGGTGTCGAAGGCGAACCTCGCTCGATCCTCATCGGAGAGCGACTCGAACAGCGCCATCGTCAGCTTGTCGGAGAACCGCAACTCCGCGGTCGCGTACTCCATGTAGAGATCGAGATAGCGGCGGAGGAACTCCAACCGTCGTCCCTGCTGGTGGAGTTTGCGAGCAAGCTCGCGGGCCCGGTCGCTGCGCGGCGCGTGACCCAAGGCGTAGTCGGCCACCTTCCACGCCTTCTCGCTGGTGGAGAGAAGACGCTCGACCGACTTCGCACCCGGGAACCGCCAGTCGGGCAGCCGTGCCGCGCCCCGATCGCCGGCGGTGAACGGGTGATGGTCGAAGTAGGTGCGCACCGAGTTGTAGAGCATGCTGAACGTCAGCGGGTTGCGGTCTCCGCTGGAGACGTGGAAGAAGCCCACCTGTCCGCGCTCGGGCGGGTGCGCCAGGACCGCCACGATGGCGGCGACCACGTGGTCGACCGGGACGATGTCGACGATGGTGTCCGGCGCCGCCGGGAACTCGGGCAACTCGCCCCGGCCATAGGCGAGGATCAGCGGCTCGGCCATCTTGAAGCCCTCGATCCACCCCGCGTGGGGCTTCTCGAGAGCCGACTCGATGATGCTGGGCCGCACGATCGAGGCACGTCGCGGACCAGCCGCGTCGGCAGCCCATCGCTCGACGACCCGCTCCCCCATGGCCTTGGTGAAGGTGTAGCAGTCGGTCCACCCGAGGCTGCGAGCGCGCTCGGTGCCGATGCGGACCAACTCGTCCTTGACCCACTGTTTGCGAGCAGCCTCGGTGGCACGCGCGGCCGTGAGCAGCCCGGCTCGACTGTGTTCCTTCTCGGCCTTCTTGCGCTCGCGTGTCAGCAGTTCCGCTTCGCGGGACCTGTTCTCGACAGCTTCGCGCTGACCTAGGCCCCAGGCCAGTTCGGTCTCGAGATCCACCTCGTGCTCGACCGGGGCCTCGGGGATGGTCCCTCGGCGGCGGCCGGCGACATAGGCGGTGGAGATGTGAACGTAGTGGATGTCCTTGCCGGAGTCCGCACTCGCTTCGTCGATTCGCCGGAGCAGGTCGCGAACGCCGATCACGTTGGTGGTGAAGCCTTCGTCAACCGGCGGATCGAAGGAGACGTCGCCGGCACAGTGCACGACGGCGTCGATGTCGATGGGCAGCGCCGGGACGTCGGCGAGGTCGCCCTCGACCACGAAGACCCGGCCCCCCATCAGCGCCTCGACACCGCCCGCGGCCTCGACGATGTCGGCAAAGATCGGCTTCTGGAGCAGTTTCGCGACCCGGTCGGCGCCACTGGTCGACCCCTTGGGGCGAACCAGGACGCTGGTGCGAACACCGGGAACCTCGGCCAGCATCAGCTGCAGCAGGGCTTCGCCGACGAAGCCGGTGACGCCGGTGAGCAGGACATGTTGCCCGGCCAGGCGCTCTGCGACCTGCCTTTGGGCGATCGACCCCTCAGTCACGTCCGCGATCGTGCCACGTGAGCGCCGGTCAAGACGAGAGGGGGCAGCAACGAGGCCACGAAACACCCATACGTGTCACGGCCGCTTCGAAACCCGAGCGCCGGCAAGACCTCGCCCCGACTTCACGTATCGTGTGCGCGGCATCTGGGGCGTATAGCTCAGCGGTAGAGCACCTCCCTTACAAGGAGGTGGTCGGGGGTTCGATCCCCTCTGCGCCCACACCAGAGGATCACCGCCGGGCTCGTTCGGGCCCATGGCGAACCGTGGCGCATGCGGCCGCTGTGTCCCACGTGGTCGAGCGGGCGTCGTCCAGAACGGACAGATTCAGACCCTGCTCAGAAATGAGTCGAACCGCTGGCGTCTCGGGTCACCAGCGGTTCGACTGCGCCAGATTAGCGGTGTGGGAGCGGGCACCCAAGCCGAAGCGCCGGAAGTCACAGAACCGGTCCAGACAACCTGGCCGCCAGGGGGCTAGGAACGGGTCGAGAGTTCGTGCACGAGCTCATTGACATCACGAGCGACCCCCGGCTGGTTGTGCACCGACCAGCGGATGACGCCGTCGCGGTCGATCACATAGGAGGACCGGGTCGAGGTGCCGTGGACCTGGTCGAAGACCCCGTAGGCCTGCGTCACCTCGCCATGGGGCCAGAAGTCGGAGAGCAACGGGAAGTTCAACCCGTCGGCGTCGGCGAAGGCGCGCAGACTGAAGACCGGGTCACACGAGACGGCGAGGACCTCGGAGCCGAAGGTCAACAGGTCGGCCAAGCGATCCCGAACGCTGGCCAGTTCACTGGTGCACACGCCCGAGAAGGCCGCGGGGAAGAAGACGAGCGCCACCGACTTCTTGCCTCGGAACGACGACAGCGTGACGTCCGCCCCGAACTGGTCGCGCAGGGTGAAGTCCGGTGCGGGCTGTCCGATCTCCAGTCCGGTCACTGTCCGACCTTGCCATCGGCATCGAGGTTGCGCAGTTCGCGCTTGAGGACCTTGCCCGTGGCGTTGCGCGGCAACTGGGTCAACAGCACGATCTCGCGAGGCACCTTGAACCGTGCCAGGTTCTGCTTCACATACGCCTTGAGTTCGTCCTCCGTGGCGACCATTCCTTCGCGCAGGACCACGAAGGCGCGAAGTCGCTTGCCGAACTCGGGGTCATCGACACCGACCGCGGCCACGTCGCCCACGGCGGGGTGCCGGGACAGACAGTCCTCGACCTCTTTGGGGAAGACGTTCTCGCCTCCGGAGACGATCATCTCGTCGTCGCGCCCCTCGACATAGAGCAGCCCTCGCTCGTCGAATCGACCCACGTCTCCCGACGACATCAAGCCGTCGATGATCTCCTTGTGGCCGCCCCCGGTGTAGCCCTCGAAGAGCAGGCTGTTGCCGACGAAGATGCGGCCCGACTGCCCGGTCGGCACCTCTCGACCCGCTTGGTCGAAGATCTTGACCACTGTCGCCCACGGCGGCTTGCCAGCCGTGGTGGGTGCGCGCCGCATGTCCTGCGGAGTCGCGATCGAGGCGTAGGCGACCTCGGTCGAACCGTAGGTGTTGTAGAGGTTGTCCCCGAACCGGTCCATCCAGGCCAGGGCCAGGTCGCCCGGCAGCGCAGACCCGGATGCCGCGACCACCTTGACCGACGACAGGTCCACCTGAGACAAGGTTCCATCGGGAAGCGCGAGGATCCGCTGCAGCATCACCGGGATGACGACCATGCCCTCGCAGCCATGGTCCTGGGTCGCGGCCAGGGCCGTCTCCGGGTCGAACTTGCGGCGCAACACCATCGTGTGGCCGAGCAGCAGCGAGAGCATCATGTGGGCGAACCCCCACGTGTGGAACAGCGGCGCTGCGATGTGCACCGTCCACCCCTGCCGCAACGGCATCCGCGAGAGCAAGGACACCGCAGCATCGATGCCTGCCTCGTTGCGCGGCGCTCCCTTGGGTGTCCCGGTGGTTCCGGAGGTCAAGATGATGATGCGGGAGTGGCGTCCGGGTGCCGGCAGCGGCGACCGGTCGGGCTCGCCCGCGATCAGGGCGTCCAGGGTGTCGTCGCGATCGTCCTCGGCGTATGACAGGACTCGGTTGTCCACGCTGGCCTCGGCGAGCAATCCGCTGAACTCCTCGTCGTGAATCACGATCGACGGCTTCTCGCGGTCGAGGACGTCGACGAGTTGAGGACCCGCGAATGCGGTGTTGAGGTAGATCAGGTCGGCCCCCAGTTTTGCCGCTGCGACCGTGGCCTCCACGAACCCGCGGTGGTTGCGCGCCATCAGGGCCACCGCGTCCCCTTCGGCGACGCCCCTGGCCTGCAACGCACGGGCCAACGCGTTCGTACGTCGGTCCACCTCGCCGAAGCTCAGTTCACCGCGCTCGTCGATCACCCACGCCCTGTGGGGCAACAGGGTGGCCATGGCACGGAAGCCACCGGCGGGGCCGGTGCCGTACTGCTGGAGGATCCGCCCCGCCTTGGCCAGGGCCAGGGGTGAGTAGGGCCGCAGGATCCCCGAGCCGGCCAGGACCTTCAGGGCATACCCGGTCGAGTTGGCGCGGGAGGTCAGCTTGTCCAGAGGTGAGGGCAGCACGGGTGAAGGATGTCACGCCACGCGCAGAGCACGTGCGGGTTGTGCGCGGCGAACCTCAGGCGACGGTCTTGGGTGCGATCAGCCGGCTGGCCGACCAGTCCTTGCTGACCGCTGCGCTGGTGGTCTGAGAAAGCCCGGCGATGGGTGCGGCCTCGGCGATGTCGGCCGCCGCGACCGAGTTGGGTCGGCCGACCTTCGGCGTCAGCAGCCAGATCGAACCGCCGCCCACGAGGTCGGTCAGCGCCTCGACGAGACCGTCGACCAGGTCGCCGTCCTCTTCGCGCCACCACAAGATCACGGTGTCGACGACGTTGCCGTAGTCGCCGTCGACCATGTCGGCGTCGATCGTGTCCTCGATCGCGATGCGCAGATCGTCATCGGTGTCGTTGTCCCAGCCGAGCTCCTGGACGACCATTCCCTTGCTCAGGCCGAGCAGGTCACCCACGTTGTGCACATCGGTCTGGGTGGCATCGCCACCCGCGGTCGAGCTCACGTCTTCCTCCGGTTCTCAGACATCGTTGACCCCGAGCCTCTCACTTCCAAGGCTCGAGTGGGCAATAGTCCACCGGAGTTGGCCCCACTGCGCAACCCAGTGACGAGTCGAGACGCGATTGGGCCGCGTCGCGAGCCAAAGACATACCCGGGCGAACCCGGCCAGTTGGCTACTGCCCAGTACCCCCCTGAGGCCTCGTGAGCGTCGAGTCGCCGTGACACGATGAGGATGTGACAGACGAAGAAACCTCCGCGTCGCCCACCTTGAGCACCCCGGCTCGGCCGGGCGCCAAGACCACCCCGTCGGTGATCCACGAAGGGTTGCCGACACAGCTCCCTGACATCGACCCCGACGAGACCACCGACTGGCTCGACTCGTTCGACGCCATGGTCTCCGAGCGTGGTCGTGCCCGGGCGCGCTATGTGATGCTGCGGCTGCTCGAGCGTGCGCGCGAGACCAACGTCGGCGTGCCTGCCCTGCGCAGCACCGACTACATCAACACCATTCCTCCCGAGCGCGAGCCGTGGTTCCCCGGCGATGAGGACATCGAGCGCCGGATCCGCGCCTTCATCCGCTGGAACGCCGCCGTCATGGTCTCCGATGCGAACCGACCGGGCCTCGAGGTCGGCGGCCACATCGCGACGTACCAATCGGCGGCCAGCCTCTATGAGGTCGGCTTCAACCACTTCTTCCGGGGCAAGGATCACCCCGGAGGCGGCGACCAGATCTACATCCAGGGACACGGGTCACCGGGCATCTATGCCCGCGCGTTCTTGGAGGGCCGCCTCGACGAGCAGCAGTTGTTGCGCTTCCGCCAGGAGGTCCAACACGGTGTCGGCAAAGGGTTGTCGTCCTACCCGCACCCCCGGTTGATGCCCGAGTTCTGGGAATTCCCCACGGTCTCGATGGGGCTCACCGGGATCAACTCGATCTATCAGGCTCGCTTCAATCGCTATCTCCAGAACCGCGGCATCAAGGACACCAGCGACCAACAGGTCTGGGCGTTCCTGGGCGACGGCGAGATGGCCGAACCGGAGTCGCTGGGCGCGATCCGGGTCGCGGCCAGGGAGGAACTCGACAATCTGACCTGGGTGATCAACTGCAACCTGCAGCAACTCGACGGCCCGGTGTTGGGCAACGGCAAGATCATCCAAGAACTCGAGTCCAACTTCCGCGGTGCCGGCTGGAACGTCATCAAGGTCATCTGGGGCCGCGAATGGGACGACCTGCTCGCCCGCGACGTCGACGGGGTCCTGGTCAACCAGATGAACAAGACACCCGACGGTGCGTTCCAGACCTATTCGACTGAAGACGGCGCCTACAACCGCGAGCACTTCTTCGGCGCCGACCCGCGACTGCGCGCCATGGTCGAGCACATGAGCGACCGTCAGATCGAGAAGCTTCCTCGCGGCGGGCACGACTACCGCAAGGTCTACGCCGCCTTCGACGCCGCCGCCAAGCACACCGGTCAGCCGACCGTGATCCTGGCCCACACCGTCAAGGGGTGGACGATCGAGGCGCTTGAAGGCAAGAACGCGACTCACCAGATGAAGAAGCTCAAGAAGGCGGACCTGATGAAGTTCCGCGATCGGCTGCACCTGCCGATGAGCGATCGGGACATCGACGAGGCCTACGACGCCACCGGCACGGCACCGTTCTTCCACCCGGGCCCGAACTCCCCCGAAATCGAGTACATGATGGAGCGCCGGCGTCAGCTCGGTGGCTCCGTGCCCAAGCGAGTGATCCGCGCCAAGCCACTGGTCCTGCCCGGGGCAGCGATGTACGACGAGCTCAAGCAGGGCTCGGGGAAGAACAAGATCGCCACCACGATGGCGACGGTCCGGTTGCTCAAGGATTGGATGAAGGACCCCAACATCGGCGACCGGATCGTGCCGATCGCACCCGATGAGTACCGGACCTTCGGGATGGACTCGATGTTCCCGAGCGCCAAGGTCTACAACCCCGCGGGCCAACTCTATGAAGCGGTGGACCGCAAACTCCTGCTGTCCTACAAGGAGTCGGCGCAGGGTCAGATGCTGCACGAAGGCATCTCGGAGGCCGGCGCGATGGCATCGGCCACGGCCGCCGGATCGACGTACTCGACCCATGGCGAGCACATGATCCCGTTCTACATCTTCTATTCGATGTTCGGATTCCAGCGCACGGGTGACTCGATCTGGGCGATGGCCGACCAGCTGGCACGCGGGTTCCTGATCGGAGCGACGGCCGGTCGGACCACACTGACCGGCGAGGGGCTCCAGCACGCCGATGGGCACTCGCCGCTCTTGGCCGCGACCAACCCCGCGGTGGTGCACTACGACCCGGCGTTCGCCTACGAGATCGCCCACATCTTCGAGTCGGGGCTGAACAGGATGTACGGCTCGACCGAGGAGCACCCGCACGGCGAGGACGTGATCTTCTATCTCACCGTCTACAACGAGCCGGTCTCACAGCCCAAGGAGCCCGAGGACGTCGACGTCGCCGGGATCCTGAAGGGGCTGCACAAGGTCTCGACGGGCGAGGGTTCGGGGCCACGAGTGCGACTGCTGGCCTCGGGCGTGGGTTATCCCTGGATCGAGGAGGCCGCCACCCTGCTGCGCGAGGAGTGGGGTGTCGCCGCCGACCTGTGGTCGGTCACCTCGTGGAACGAGTTGGCCCGCAACGCCACCGAGGCGGAGCACTGGAACCTGCTGCACCCCGGCGAGACCCCGCGAACCGCGTTCGTCGCCGATCGACTCGGCGAGTCCAGCGGCCCCGTCGTGGCCGTCTCCGACTACATGCGCGCGGTGCCGCTGCAGATCGCTCGCTGGGTCCCCGGCGACTACCGGGTCCTGGGCGCCGACGGCTTCGGCTTCGCCGACACCCGCCCCGCCGCCCGCCGCTTCTTCCACATCGACGCGCAGTCCGTGGTCGTCCAGGCCCTCCAGGCCCTCGCCGACGCCGGCGAGATCGACCGCTCCCTGGTCGAGAAGGCCTTCACGCAGTACCGCATCGACGACCCCACCGCTGTGGCTGACGTGAAGCAGGAGGGTGGGGACGCGTAGCCGGTGAGTTTCACCGGGTACCCGGTGAAACTCATTCATACCCGCGCAAGCATTAGCGGGTGAGCGTGAGTTCCAGCGGGGCAGGCCCCGGGGGGCTGCTGGGGTCGGCCTGAGGTCATCCACAACTGTTCGCTCCGCGCGCTCATCCACAACTCGTAGTCGTCCAGCGCGCCGGCGCACCGCCATTGGGCAACGTGGCCGTCATGGTGCACGAACTCATGACCCCGAGCGGCGTGGTCCTCAGACGCGACGCGATCGCCGCGGGCTACGACGACAACGCCCTGGCCCGAGCAGTACGGGCCGGAGTCATCACCAGAATCCGGCAAGGGGCATACGTCGCCAGCCCGACCTGGCAAGGCCTCGACGACCCGGGCCGACACCGGGTGCTGTCCGAGGCGGTGTTGATGCAGTACGACGGTGACATCGCCCTGTCCCACGCGAGCGCAGCGGTGCACCTGGGCGGCCCGACGTACGGACTCGGGCTACGCGATGTCCAGGTCACCCACCTGTCGACCCAAAGCGGTCGACGCAACGAAGCGGGCATCGTCCATCACGAGGGCGCCTGCAGATTGCTGGACATCACTCGCGTCGACTCCGAGTGGGTCACGAGCCCGGCGCGAACGATCCTCGATGTTGCTCGGACATCCGGGGTTGAAACCGGAATCATCTTGGCCGACGACTTCATTCACCGCTCACTCACCAGCAAAGAGGAGCTGTGGATGGTCTATGAGTGCGTGAAGGACTGGCCGGGCGCCCTCATCCTCAGACTCGTCATCGAGCGGTGCGACGGCAAGGCCGAGTCGGTAGGCGAGACCCTCGGACGCGAACTGTTCCGCCGGCACCGCGTCCCGATGCCTCGCCTGCAGTTCGAAGTCCTGCGACCCAACGGATCGATCGCCGGGCGGACGGACTGGGCCTGGCCCGAGCGAAGACTGCTGGGCGAGTTCGACGGCAAGGAGAAGTACCTGAGGTACCGGCGCCCAGGCGAGACGCTGACTGACGCCGTGCTACGCGAGAAGCAACGTGAGGACCTCCTGCGCGAACTGACCGGCTGGTCGTTCATCAGGCTCGTCTGGTCCGACCTGTTTCGCGGAGAAGAGACCGCACAACGAGTCCTCGCCGCCATGTCGCGTGCGGCCGCATAGCCGCCCTCCCCGTTGAAACTCACGCTCCCCCGCTGAAGTTTCAGCGGGTATGAATGAGTTTCACCGGGTACCCGGTGAAACTCACCCGGCC
>JBFIDC010000014.1:0-20419 GCA_041581495.1 Nocardioides sp.
AGCACCTCGCTGGCTCCCCCGGCCATTCCGGCGTGCAGCGCGATCCATCCCGCGTGCCGTCCCATCACCTCGACGACCAGCACGCGATCGTGCGACTCGGCCGTGGTGTGCAACCGGTCGATGGCTTCGGTGGCGATGTTGACCGCGGTGTCGAACCCGAAGGTGAAGTCGGTGCCCGACAGGTCGTTGTCGATGGTCTTGGGAACCCCGACCACGTTGACGCCGAGATCGGCCAACTTGGTGGCCACACCGAGGGTGTCCTCACCGCCGATGGCCACCAACGCATCGACCCCGTGGGCGGCCAGGTTTTTCTTGATCCGCTCGACGCCGTCATCAATCTTGAACGGGTTGGTGCGCGAGGACCCGAGGATCGTCCCCCCGCGGGGCAGGATGCCGCGACACTGCCCGATGCCCAGCTCCATGGTCAGGCCCTCGAGGGGACCCTTCCAGCCTTCCCGGAAGCCGACGAACTCGAACCCGTGCCCGTTGACCCCCCGACGGACCACCGCTCGGATCACCGCGTTCAGTCCCGGGCAGTCGCCGCCTCCGGTGCGCACGCCTACGCGCATGTGAGTCTCCTGTTGATGAGTCGGACCGAACAGAGCCGTGTCGGGTCCGAAGTGGGATCAGGTCGTTTGGATCGTTCAAGTCCAATCGACCCTAGCGCCGCCATGGTGGGCAGTCGAGGGGCCGTCCCGCCAACGGGACGGGGTTCGCCCCGCCTCCGGGGTCGGCCCCATTAGGGTCCGAGTCATGACATTTTCGATCGTGGCCCGGTCTGCGGACGGGGAGTCCTGGGGGGTGGCGGTGGCCTCGAAGTTCCTCGCCGTGGGCTCGGCCGTGCCCGCCGCGGTGGCCGGTGTCGGAGCCATCGCTACCCAGGCCGATGCCAATGTCGCCTACAAGGGTTTGGCGCTGTCTCATCTCGACGAAGGCGCCAACGCCTCCATCGCGCTGCAACGACTGCTCGAGGAGGATCCCGGGCGCGACCATCGCCAGGTGGGCATCGTCGATCTCGACGGCGGCGCCGCGACGCACACGGGGCAGGCCTGTCTCGACTGGGCCGGGGGTGAGAGCGGCGAGGGCTACGCCATCCAGGGCAACGTCCTGACCGGCGCCGAGGTCGTCGAGGCCATGCAGTCCGCCTGGCTGTCCTCCGACCCCGATCAACCGCTGGCCAGACGCCTGATGCTGGCGTTGGCGGCGGGCGATGAGGCCGGCGGTGACCGCCGCGGGAGACAGTCGGCAGCCCTGTTGGTGGTGCGTGAGGGCGCCGGGTACGGCGGCGGCGACGACATCGCGGTCGACCTGCGCGTCGACGATCACAGCGACCCCATCCCCGAACTGGCTCGGTTGCTGGACCTCAACGACCTCTATCTCACGGCCTCGACCGAGGACGAGAAGGTGCCGGTCACGCCCGAGATCGCGGCCGAACTCGCGGCGTTCGCGACCACGCAGGGCCAGCGCGACTTCCACGCGTGGGTGGGCACCGAGAACTACGAGATGCGCGTCGACCCCGACCTGGACTGGATCGACCAGAAGATCCTCGACATCGTCCGCGCGCTCGACCCCGGGAGCAACTCATGAGCATCTTGTCGATCGACGCCGGCACGACAGGAGTGACAGCGGTCGTGGTCACTCCCGACGGACAGATCGCCGCCAAGGGTTATCAGGAGTTCCCTCAGCACTTCCCGGCACCGGGCTGGGTCGAGCACGGGCCCGAAGAGATCTGGCAGGCGACCCTGGAGGCCACGCGCGCCGTCCTGGCGCAAGTCGATGTCGGCGAGTTGCGCGGGATCGGCATCACCAACCAACGCGAGACGATCCTGCTGTGGGACCGGGAGACCCTCGGTTCCCCACGCCGGGCGATCGTGTGGCAGGACCGCCGAACCGCCGACATCTGCTCGCGGATGCGTGCCGACGGCCACGAAGACCGGATCGTGGAGTTGACCGGCCTGCGCCTGGACCCCTACTTCTCGGGCACCAAACTGATGTGGCTGGCCGAACAGGAGCCGCACACCTGGGCGCTGGTGCAATCGGGTCGCTACGCGATCGGCACCGTCGACTCCTACCTCATCGCCCGGATGAGCCGCGGCAACTGGCACGTCACCGACGTCAGCAACGCATCACGGACCCTGCTCTTCGATCTGTCCGAGGGCGACTGGTCGGACGAGTTGTGCGGGCTCTTCGGCGTGCCCCGCGATGCACTGCCCGAACTCGTGCCCAACTGGGGCGAGCTCGCCAGGACCGACCCCCAGGCCTTCCTCGGACTCGAGTTGCCCATCGCGGGCATCGCGGGCGACCAGCAGTCGGCCCTGTTCGGTCAGACCTGCTTCGACCCGGGCGACTCCAAGTGCACCTACGGCACCGGCTCCTTCATCCTCACCAACACCGGGACCACGCTCGAACGCTCCGATGCAGGGCTGCTCTCCACCGCGGCCTGGCGCTCTCCAGAGGGTGAACTGACCTATGCCCTCGAGGGTTCGATCTTTGTGACCGGGGCCGCTGTCCAGTGGTTGCGCGACGGCCTCCAGATCGTGGGCTCGGCCGCCGAGACCGCCGCGGTCGCCGCCAGCGTCGACTCGACCGACGGCGTCGTGTTCGTCCCCGCCCTGACCGGGCTCGGCGCCCCGCACTGGGACCCCCACGCCCGGGGTCTGATCATCGGGATCACCCGCGGCACCACCCGGGGGCACATCGTCCGCGCCACCCTCGAGGCGATCGCCTTCGAGGTCCGCGACGTTCTCGAAACGATGCCCGGACTGGCCTCGCTGCGCGTTGATGGTGGCGCCTCGGCCAACGATCTGCTGTGCCAACTGCAGGCCGACCAGGTCGGCGTCCCGGTCGAGCGGCCCAAGCTCGTCGAGACCACGGCTCTCGGCGCGGCGTTCCTCGCCGGGCTCGGCACCGGCGTGTGGTCATCGACCGATGACCTTCGAGACACCTGGCAACTCGACCGATCCTTCTCCCCTGCCACCGACCGCAGCGCCGCCGACGCAGCCCACGAGTGGTGGAAGGACGCCGTCGAGCGCTCCAAGGGCTGGGCGGGCTAGCCCCTCAGCCGCTCGACCCTGGCAGCTGCGGTGTCACGGTCGCGGGTGGCCAGCGCGACCGCTTCCTGCGCCTGGTCGCGTCGCTCCTCGGCTTCGGCGATCGCCTCGTCCACCTCGTCGGCGCTGGCATCGAGGTCGGCGATCTTGCGCCTCAGTTCGTCGATCTCGGCCTGGATCTGCATCGACTTCGCCTCGAGTTCCGACAGGCCGCTGCTTGCATCGTCGAGTTCTTCGGCCGCGGCCTCGAGTGCGGACTGCGACTCCTCGAGGTCGGCCCGCGCCGCGGCCAACTCCTTGGCCTGCCGGTCGGGGTCGGGGACGACGTGCAGGTCGGGTTTGGTCGGCGGGCTCGCCTCACGGGCCGGGGCGAGGAACCCCAGGGCCTCGGGCAGCGCGACGGCGGCACTCACATCGACAGCCTCGACCCCGGTGGCGGCCAGGGCGCCGACCAGGAGCCCACTGCGGACCGCAGCCGCGCATCCCTCATCGACCATCGCCGCACCCAGGGTCGCCTCGACCTGGTCGGCGACGCCCTGGGTGACCCGCTGTCCGTGCTCGCGCGAGAGCGCGCGCGCCCGGGTGGTGACCGCAGCGGTGAGTTGACGTCGCTGCCGGGTCAGCGCACGAAGTTCCTCACCCGACATCGTCGCCTGCGCCTCTCGGAGCGCGGCACCCAGGCTGAGCACCTGATCGACCTGGTCGCTCTCGTGGCGGACCAACGTGTTGACCACCCACGCCGCCAGCGAGGGCTTGCGCAGCGCCTTGACCTGGGCTGCCAGCGGATTGCCCTTGAGAGCCTTGACCTGCTCGTCCCGGGCCGAGGTGAACTCGCCGGGAGCCAGCGAGTAGAGCGCATCGGCGATGTCGAGCAACCGCGCCGACGGGTCCTCAGTCATCGGCATCGTCGAGGTCGTCGAGACCCTGCGCGATCGCATACCGGGTGAGTTCGACTCGATTGTGCAACTGCAGTTTGCGCAGGGTGTTCTGGACGTGGTTCTGGACGGTGCGATGCGAGAGCACGAGTCGCTCGGCGATCTGCTTGTAGGACATCCCCTTGGCGACCATGCGCAGCACCTCGATCTCCCGCTCGGTCAGCGCCGGCTGATCCGGATCGACGGCAGGCCCTCCATCGCTCATCCGACGGAACTCCCCCAGCACCAATCCGGCCAGACCGGGTGTGAAGACGGTGTCACCGCCTGCCACTCGGCGCACCGCGTCGATGAGTTCGGCACGGGAGGCGGACTTCACCAGGTAGCCCGTCGCGCCGGCCTTGACCGCATCGAGCACGTCACCCTGCTCGCCGGAGGCCGAGAGGATCAGGACTCTGGCGCTCGGATCCTGCGCCAAGACCTGCGCGGTGACCTCGACGCCGGTGGGTTCGGGGATCTGGAGATCAAGCACCACCACCTGAGGTCGACAAGCAGGGAAGCGCGCCAACGCCTCGGTCCCGGTGGCGGCGACACCCACGACCTCGAATCCGGCCGCCTGCAGGTCGCGTTCGACCGCGTCACGCCACATCGGGTGGTCATCGACGACCATCACCCGGATTCCCATGTGGTCCGAACTCACGCTGGTGAACCTATCGGGCCGTGTGGGTCGGCGCCCGCGGCACGGCGAGTTCCCACTCGGTGCCGTCGGGGCCGCTGTTCAGGGTCGCGGTGCCCCCCCAGGGCTGCCATCCGTCCCCGGATCGACGCGCTCACCCCCAGTCGACCCTCGGCTTCGGCGACCCCGAGGCGGCCGGGCGCGATCCCGGGTCCGTCGTCGCGGACCGAGACCTCCACGCGGTCGCTCAACGCCTCCAGCAGCACCCAGCAGCGGACGTCGGGCCCGGCGTGGGCGGCCGAGTTGTCGAGGCAGGCCCCGACCGCCGCGATCAACTCGGTGGCCACGCCGGCCGGGAGTTCGACAGCCACCCCGGGGGTCGCCACCTCGACGCCGGAGCGGGCAGCGAAGGCCAACAGGGCCTGCCCGACCTCGACCAGTCCTTCATCGGCATCGGGCAGGAATGCGTCCTGAGCGCGGATCAGGGTCCGCAGGGCGGCCTCCTGCTCGCCCGCCAACCGGCCCAGGGCAGCCCCGTCCGGTCCCAACTCGGTGCTACGCCGCTGCACCAGAGCCAGCACCTGGAGCACGCCGTCGTGAACCGCCCGCGCCAACCTGGCCCGTTCGTGCTCGGCCGCGGCCGCCCGTTGCGCCCGATCGCGGTCGGCGGCCATCAACTGCAAAGACTCACCCATGAATCCGACGATGGTTCCGCCCAGCACCAGCAAGAACGCATTGCCGTAGTTGGTCTGCGTCAGTTCC
This sequence comes from Nocardioides sp., assembly GCA_041581495.1. Classification (GTDB taxonomy): domain Bacteria; phylum Actinomycetota; class Actinomycetes; order Propionibacteriales; family Nocardioidaceae; genus Nocardioides. Next base: position 5,361 of record JBFIDC010000014.1, read on the forward strand.
TGACGCGAGAGCAGATCTGTCGCCGTCAGCGCGAGCCCGGCCGCCAACCCGCCGATCCACCGCCAGTGGATCGCCCAAGCGATCAGGGCGCCCATCACCCAGAAGCCCGGGATCGTGGCACTGAACCCCGCACCCTTGACCACCGGAGACATCGCGATCAGCCCCGCGGCAATGGCCAGGTCGGCACCCAGGAGCAGCGGCCTGCGGCGCACAGGCGCGACATAGGCCCAGATGGCAACGCCTGTCCACACCACCATGGCGGCGGCACAGACGGCGCCCAGGACGGGCCGTTGAACGTTGTCGGCTCGATAGACATAGAGCCCGATGGCGTTGATCGCAACGATCACGCGAAGCACACCCAGCCATCGGAACAGCCGGTCCTCGACGTCGAGCGCCGGCCCGAACCAGGTCGTCCCCAGCCGCGCGAGCCGCACCCGGGCGCGCGTGAGCTGAGACATCGGGGTCAGGACGCCTGCTTCTCCACGGCGGCATCGACTTCCTGCGCGTCCGCGTCGGCCGCTTCCTTCTCCAGGCGCTTGGATTCCTCCTTGGCCCGGTTGGCGTACATGTCGACGTACTCCTGGCCGGAGAGCCGCATGATCTCGTACATGATCTCGTCGGTGATCGACCGCAGGATGTAGCGGTCGTTCTCCATGCCCTCATAGCGGGAGAAGTCCAGGGGCGGCCCGAACCGGACGATCGGGCGGGTGAACTTGCCGAAGGTCTGACCGGGTGGGGCAACGACGTCGGTGCCGACGACTGCGACGGGGATCACCGGGACCTTGCACTCCAGAGCGAGTCGGGCCACGCCGGTCTTGCCGCGATACAGCTTCCCGTCGTGCGAGCGGGTGCCTTCCGGGTAGATCCCGAACAGGTCACCCTCCTCGAGGATCCGGCGGGCACTGCTGAGTGCACCCTCGGCCGCCGAGGCTCCGGACCGGTCGATCGGGACCTGCCCCGCACCATAGAAGAACTTCTTCTGGAACCAACCCTTGATCCCGGGCGTGGTGAAGTACTCCGCCTTCGCGACGAAGGTCACCCTGCGCGGGAGCGTCAACGGCATGAACAACCAGTCGGCGTACGAGAGGTGGTTGCTGGCCAAGATGGCCGGGCCGTGAGCGGGCACGTGATTCACACCGCTGACCTGCGGCCGGAAGATCATCCGCAGCCACGGGCCCAGAGCGATCCACTTCAGGAACCAGTAGAACACTCCACGCACCTTTCCTACGGCCGGACTCGGGCGGACCCCGAGCGGTCTGCCGTCCCTGCGGAGCCTAGTCCCTCCCCGTCATTGGTCCAGCCTCACGCACCGGCGTCTCACGACCGGGCCACCCTCGCACAGCCGAGTCCGTTCACCCGCCCTCCCTACACTCCTAAGCGTGCCCCGAAGCAACGAGGACGAGGCTTGGCGAGCCATCGTCGACAACTACGGCGATCGCGCCGAACTCGCGCCCGAGGATCTGCCTGCCCCCGAACCCGAACCCGAACCGCAACCCGATCCGTTCGAGGTCCCCGCCGAACTCGTGCCCACCCTCGACGAGGAGCGCTTCGTCCCCCCGCCGGCACCGCCGGTTCCCCAACCACCCCGAGACCGTCTGTTGGCCTGGGCCGGCCTGTTCGGTTCGCCGGCGGTTCTGCTGTTCACGGTGGTGGCAGGCATCCACCTGCCTTCGCTGGTGGCCTACGCGTTGGTGGGCGCGTTCATCGGCGGGTTCGCCTACTTGGTCGCCGCGATGCCCAAGGGTCCCCACGATCCCTTCGACGACGGCGCCCGGCTCTAGCGGTTGCGCCGCCGCCGCAGCCCGCGTCGCGAGCGACGAGCCGCCGATCGCGCCATGTCGGCGGCACCGATGAATCCGGCTTGAGGGCCCAGTGCCGCCTGCAGCACCGGTGGATCGGGACGGAATCCGCGGCCGGCCAGCGAGCGCACCATGGAACCTCGAGTCGGTTCCAACAGCAGGTCGCCGGCATCAGAGACCCCGCCGCCGACGATCAGGCAACTCGGGTCGAAGGCGGCGACCAGGCCAGCCAACCCGACTCCGAGCCATCTGCCGACATCGGCCAGGAGTTCGATCGCGAGCGGATCCCCGTCGCGGGCCGCCTGCGTGATCATCGGACCGAACAGGGCGTCCGCATCGCCTCCGCAGAGCTCACTGAGTCGGTGGGCAACCGGCGAACCCTGCGTGACGAGTTCGCGTGCTTCCCGTTCGAGGGCCCTCCCCGAGGCGTACTGCTCCCAGCAACCTCGGTTGCCGCACGGGCAGCGGTGCCCCTCAGGCACCACCTGCATGTGGCCGAACTCGCCGGCCATCCCGTTGGCGCCGCGGTGCACCCGTCCGTCGATGACCAAGGCTCCACCGATGCCGGTCCCGAGCGTGACACAGACGATGAAGCGCTGGCCGACACCGGCGCCGAACCTGCTCTCCCCCAACGCCGAGGCGTTGGCGTCGTTGTCGACGACCACCGGCAGCCCGATCCGCTCGCCCACGCGAGCGCGCAGCGGCTCGTTGCGCCAGGCCAGGTGCGGGGAGAACATCACGCTCGAACGGGCCGAGTCGACGAAGCCGGCCGCGCCGATGCCCACGGCTGCCACGTCATGACGGCGCGAGAGGTCGGCCACCAGGTCGACGATGGTGTCCTCGACAGCTGCCACGTCGTGACCGACCGTGGCCCGCCTCGACTGCTCCACGACCACGCCGCTCGAGTCGACGACACCAGCCAGGACCTTGGTCCCGCCGATGTCCACCCCGATCGTCAGCGGGTCCCAGCGCGACCGAGGTCGCCGAGGGGTGGGCTCGGACACGAAGGAAGTCTAAGGCCGGGCCGTCAGCGACGAGCCAAGTCGGCGGCGCCGACCAGGCAGGCGCGGTTGCCCAACTCGGCCAGGCGGATCTCGGGTTGCGGTCGATGGCCGCGACCGGTCAGTTGGGAGGCGAAGGCGGCCCTGACCGGCTCCAGCAGCAGGTCGCCCGCCTCACTGACTCCGCCCCCGACCACCACCACACCCGGGTCGAGCACCGCCGCCAAGGACGCGATGCCCTCGCCCAGCCATGAGCCCAAGACCTCGAACTGGTCGACGGCGAATCCGTCTCCTGCCTTGGCGGCCTCGGTGATCAGTGGCCCAGTGATCCCGGCGGCGTCCCCGCCGGCGCGTTCGAGCAGACCCTGCGCCGATCCTGACCCGCTTGCCGCGGCGGCACGGACCTCCCGCACCAGGGCTGAGCCGCTGGCGTACTGCTCGAGACAACCCTGGTTTCTGCACCCGCACGGGCGTCCCTGGGGCACCACCCTCATGTGACCGATCTCGGCACCGATGCCGAAGGCGCCGCGATAGAGCTCGCCGTCGAGGACCAGCCCGCCGCCGACACCAGTGCCGACGGCGACCAGGAGCAGGTCGTCGGCAGCTCTGCCTGCACCGAAGGCGAACTCGCCCCAGGCGGAGGCGTTCCCGTCGTTCTCGACGACCACGTCGAGGTGGAGTCGCTGCTCGAGGTGGGCCTTCAGCGGCACATCGCGCCACGCGATGTTGGGAGCGAACATGACCGAACTGCGGGACTTGTCGACGTAGCCCGCGGCACCGATCCCGACCGCGGAGATGCGGTGGCGGGACTTGAGCTCAGTGACCAGGTCGACGATCGCCGACTCGATGGCCTCCGCGTCCGCGGCCGGTGACGGCATCCTGAGTTCCTCGAGCACCTCGCCCTGCTCGTCGACGACCCCGCCGGCGATCTTGGTGCCCCCGACATCGACGCCACACGTCAGAGTCACGCCTATCCCCTGTCGTTCGACGGGTCCAGATCGTCTGGATCGGTCTCCTCGTCGAGATCGATGTGTTCGACCGGGGAGGTCGAGGACTCGGTGGCCGACGCCAGCAGTCCGGCGGCCGCCTGCAGCAGAGAAGAGGCCGCGGTGGTCAATTGGGCCCTCACCTCGGGGCTGGACTGCCGCACGGCATGGACGGTGCGGCAGATCGGGCAGTAGCGACACTCAGGGTCGTCGGTGGCGATGTGGGCGCTGACCTCTTGCGCCGACGCGCTGGCCTGGTCGATCAGGGCCGCGACACCGGATCCGAGATCGGAGCCGTGGTCCCGGGCCCAATCGGCCATGGCGCCGAAGAGTTTGGTCGCCTCCTCGGCCACGCTGCCGACCTCGTCGTGCCCCTCGTTGCCTGGACCCTGCTCGCTCACGTCGCCTTCTCCCGCACCTTGCTGGGCACTTCCTCAAAGCGCACCCTGAGCACGCCCGTCTCGTCCACCCGCGCACCGGCGACGCGCAGTTTGGCCAGCGCCGCCGGCAGGGTGAGGAGTCGACGGTACTGGCCCACGGTCACGACCAGTTCATCGCCACTGCGAGCCAGGTCGACCTGATCGCGGGTCACAAAGGGCAGACGCAGTCGCATCTCGACGCCGCTCTTGACGGTCACCACCTCGAAGGGGCTCTTGACCCGCGGGGTGGCGACGGGGTCATCGGCGCCGTACAACGCGGTCGCGAGCCCCGCGAGTGCCTCGACTCCCACTGGCTCACCCGAGCCGTACTCGCAGCGCCACAAGGGCAACCCGGCGAACGATTGCTCGACCTGCTGAAGGACCTCGTCCTGGGCCATCACCCAACTGGCACGCCAGTCGTCGGCGTTCTCGGTGGGGAAGATCCGATTCGCCACCACTCCGTCGACGCGGTACCCGTAGAGCGAGAGCGTCGTATAGGAGCGCCGCGCTTCGGCCAGGACCACCGATTCGGGAGTCAGCACGATCCGAACGCTCGCATCGGGTCCCGAGAGAAGGCCACGCACTTCGTCGAGTTCGGCATGCAGTCGCTCGATGGCCGTGAACACGCTTCCGCCGGGCATCGGGACCCCTGTGGCCTTGTTGAGCATCGGCCTCAGCGCCTTGACGACCCGCTGCTGCATCGGGAAGACCCGTTGCATGTACCAGCCCAGCGCCTCGGGCAACGCGAGTAGTCGCAGCGTCTCGGCCGTGGGAGCGCAATCGACCACGATCAGGTCCCAGTCATTGCTGAGCGCGTGCAGGCGTAGTTCCAGGAGAGCCAGAACCTCTTCGGCACCTGGAATGACCGTCAGTTCCTCGGCGGCGAGAGCGTCCACCCCGGCCACATCGAGCACCGAGAGCAGGTAGCCCTGGATCTCGGCCCACGACTGCTCGAACCGCAGTTGCGCATCGACCTGCTGCACGGACAGATTGGGCGCGACGCAACTCGGCTCCGAACCGACCGGAGCACCGAAGGTCTCGGCCAGGGAATGTGCACCGTCGGTGGAAAGCACGAGTGTCCGCAAGCCGCGACTGGCGGCCAGCGCCGCGGTTCCCGAGGCGACAGTGGACTTGCCGACTCCACCCTTGCCGGTGAACAAGATGATGCGCACGAGTGGAGGGCGGTGCCGCTCAGGCCAGCGACTCGACGCGCTTTTTGAGCCCCTTGAGCGCGGTGTCGATGAGGATCTTCTCGCCCTTGCGCTTCAGCATGCCGATCAGTGGGATCGAGACATCGAGGGCGAGTCGGTAGGTGACCTCGGTGGTGCCGTCGCCTTGGGCGCGCAACTCGTAGGCACCATCGAGCGCCTTGAGCATCTTGCCCTCGACCAGGGTCCAGGTGACCTGGTTGTCACCGTCCCAGTCGTAGGACAGGGTGTATTCGTCCTTGATCGGTGACACGTCGAGGGCGAAGAAGACCTGTTCGGCTCGTCCGCCCGTGCCCGCCACAACGGTCTCGGCGGTCGTCACGCCCTTGGCCCACTCGGGGTAGGCCTCGAAGTCGGCAATGACGCTCATGATCGCGGCTGGCGCGGCATCAATGACGATCGAGGACGTGGTCTGTTCGGCCATGTCAACCCCCTGCGGTGGTGAATGCGGCGAGACTTCTCCTGAGCTGGCCCGACCGCGCAACCACGGTGCCTGCCGACCCGCGAGCCTACCGGATCGTGCCTGCTCGGACTGCGGCGGTAACCTGCGCCCGTCCCCCTCGAGACGACCCAAGGGGGCCACCGAACCCGAAGTCTTCGTCCAGCGGCTCGAGGAGGCATCATGCGCGAGTACTCGACGCCTCCCTCGATGGATCCGCCGACAACCGGCAACCTCACCGATGACGTGGTCACCAACGCCGCCGAATCCGGCGGTGACGTGCTGCTGCGACGTCGAACAGACCACGGCTGGAGCGACGTCACCGCCGCCGAGTTCCTCGACGAGGTTGTTGCCGTCGCCAAGGGGCTGATCGCGGCCGGGATCGAACCGGGAGACCGCGTTGCCCTGATCTCGCGCACCCGCTACGAGTGGACCCTGCTCGACTACGCCATCTGGTTCGCCGGCGCGGTCACCGTGCCCGTCTATGAGACCTCCTCGGTCGACCAGATCGCCTGGATCCTGCGTGACTCCGGAGCCCGCGCCGTGGTCGCCGAAGGACCCGAGCACGTGGCGCGCGTCTCCGAGGTGCGCGGAGACCTCGAGTCGCTCAACCACGTGTGGTCGTTGGCCGACAACGCGGTGGGGATCCTCGAGAGGCTCGGCGGCGATGTGAGCGACGAGGAGGTCGAGCGCCGTCGAACGACCGCGGGGCCCCAGGACCTCGCCACCTTGATCTACACCTCCGGCACCACCGGCCGACCCAAGGGGTGCATGCTCACCCACGGCAACTTCATGGTCGAACTCGGTGTCGCGGTGCCGCAGCTTCAAGAACTGTTCGGCGACGAATCCTCCACGCTGCTGATCCTGCCTCTGGCTCACGTCTTCGCGCGCATCATCCAGGTGGGCTGCATGAAGTCACACACCGTGCTGGCGCACAACGGTGACGCCACCACCTTGCGCACGGATCTCGAGACGATTCAGCCGACCTTCATCCTCGGCGTCCCGCGGGTGTTCGAGAAGGTGTTCAACTCCGCCTCCCAGCAGGCTGCGGCCGACGGTCGGGGCACCGTGTTCAACAGAGCAGCCGAGACTGCGATCGCCTACTCGCGCGCTCTCGACAAGGGGCGACCCTCGCTGGCGCTGCGCATCCAGCACGCGGCGTTCAGTCGACTCGTCTACGGACGGCTGCGCGAGGCACTGGGCGGACACTGCGTCTTCGCGGTCTCCGGGGGTGCCCCGCTCGGAGAGCGGCTCGGCCACTTCTATCGGGGCATCGGGATCACCGTGCTGGAGGGATACGGACTCACCGAAACGACGGCGGCACTCACCGTCAATCTGCCCGACGCGTTGAAGATCGGCACGGTCGGTCGCCCTCTCCCCGGCACGTCGGTGCGCGTCGCCGACGACGGCGAACTCCTCTTCTCCGGCGGCCAGGTCTTCACCGGCTACTGGGGCGATGAGGCCGCGACCCGCGAGGTCCTCGAACCCGACGGCTGGTTCCACACCGGCGACGTCGGCGAGATCGACAAAGAGGGCTTCGTGAAGATCACGGGCCGCACGAAGGAGATCCTGGTCACCGCCGGCGGCAAGAACGTCGCGCCCGCCGTGCTCGAGGATCGCATCCGAGCCCATGCACTCGTGGATCAGGCGCTGGTCGTCGGCGACGGGCGCCCGTTCATCGCCGCACTCGTCACGCTCGACCACGAGGCGGTTCTCGCGTGGGCGCAGCGTGCCGGAAAACGACCAGACATCGGCCGCTTGGTCGATGACCCCGATCTGTTCGCCCAGATCCAAGGCGCCATCGCCGAGGCGAACCGGGCGGTCTCGAAGGCCGAATCGATCCGCAAGTTCCGTCTCCTGGCCGAGTCGTGGACCGAATAGGGCGGCCAGCTCACCGCGAGCCTCAAGCTCAAGCGCAACATCGTGATGCGTGAAGTGCGCGAAGAGATCGCCGCCTTCTATCTCCCCTAGCGACCACCAACTCGACCGGCGACCAGACCGGCGACCAGACCGGCGACTAGACCGGCAGCCAGGCTGCGGGCTCGCAGTCCCCATCTGGGTGGCTCCAGCGACCGGCGCGATGAAACTGAACCGGACCAGTTCCGCCAAAACCCGGACTAGACCCCTCCCGCACCCCTAACGTTTCAGGCGTACACGATCGGCAAGTTGCTTATGGGTCAGATCCGACCGGGAGTCCCCTTCCGGCAGCCGGATCTGGGGGAAGTGAAAGGTCGCGATTGATGGACCGTCGCAGAATTCTTTTGGTTGTCGCGGTGCTGGTCGCAGCACTCGGGGCCGTGCTGGTGTTCCTGTACGTACAGGGCGCCGACAAGCGTGCCGAGGACCGCTTCGACAGCGTTGACGTGCTGAAGGCGAACGCGGTGATCGCGCCCGGCGAGACGATCGAGGACGCCCAAGCGGCGGGCAAGTTGGTGATCGCCGGGGTATCTGCCGAGCAGGTCCTCGCCGGCGCTCAGACCGACACCGCTGCCTTGGCCGGAACCAAGGCCCTGGTCACGATCTATCCGGGCGAACAGATCATCTCCGACAAGTTCGGGACCGGTGCGGTCGCAAGTTCCACACTGCAGATCCCGGACAAGCAGATCGCCATCTCGGTGAACCTGACCGACACGGCTCGAGTCGCCGGCTTCGTCAACCCAGGATCTGAGGTCGCGATCTTCCTCAGCGGCGCGGACGCGAAGACGGGTCAGCCATTCACCCGACTGCTGCTCAGTCGTGTCGTTGTCATTGGTGTCGGTAGCACCACGCCGGTCTCCACCACGACCGTGGACGAGACGGGCGCCCAGACCACCGAGCAACTGCCCCGCACCTTGATGACTCTGGCTCTGGACCAGAAGGACTCTGAGCGGGTGCTCTTCGCCCAGGGCAATGGAGAACTCGCCTTCGCCCTTCTGACTGAGACCAGCAAGGTCGATCCGTCCGGACCGACGACTGCCGACGATCTCTTCGAGTGAGGAAACATGCCCGTCGTTGTTGACCCCGACCCGATGGTCGTCGAGTCGCTGCTGGCAGCCATGCCGGCCGGCTCGCACGGCGTCGAGTCCATCGACCGGCTCAATGCCTGGCTCAGTTCCCACGCCGATGAGTACGTCGTGGTGCTTGGCCCGACCCTGAGCGATGAAGAATCCATCAGCACGTGCGAGTTGTTGCGCACGACGACACCCGCGATCAGTGCAGTGCTGGCCCGGGAGACGATGGAGAGCGACCTTCTGACGAAGGCGATGAAGGCCGGTGCGCGCGACGTCGTGCACGCCAGCGACACCGGCGCGCTCACCGAAGCCATCGGCCGGGCCTACCAGCTCTTCGTCGCGTTGCGCGGCCCCGCCGGTGCCCTGCACATCAGCAAGGTGATCTCGGTCTTCTCACCCAAGGGCGGCGTGGGCAAGACCACGCTCTCGGTGAACCTGGCCCTGGCCCTGACCGACAAGGGCGCTCGCCGCGTGTGCCTGGTGGACCTCGACCTCGCCTTCGGCGACGTCGCGATCACCATGCAGTTGTTCCCCACGCACTCCATCGAACAGGCGATCGGGGCCGAGGAGACCATGGATGTCGAGATGCTCGACAGCCTCCTCACCCGCCATCAGGACTCGCTGATGGTGTTGGCGGCCCCTCCGCACCCGGACACGCGCGAACGGGTCTCGCCCCGACTGGTCTCCCGTCTCATCCGCACCCTGCGGCAGACCTTCGACTACGTCGTCATCGACATGGCCCCGGCCTTCGACGAACAGGTCCTCACCGCCCTGGACGAGACCGACGAAGTCGTGCTCATCGCGACCCTCGACGTCCCGACGCTGAAGAACGTCAAGGTCGCCGTGGAGACCTTCGATGCGCTCCACATCGCCAAGGACAATCGGCACCTGGTGCTCAACCGCGCCGATGACGAGGTCGGGATCAACGCCGACAAGGTCGAGGGCATCCTCGGCATGCCGGTGACCGCCCAGATCTCCAGTTCCACCGAGGTCGCCGCAGCCACGAACGCCGGAAGTCCGATCGTGGTCAGCGACCCCGAGCACCAGATGAGCGTGGCCATCCGTCAACTCGCGACCGGCCTTGCCGGCCAGATCATCGGCCCGCCCGGATCCGAAACCGCCGAGACGAAGCCCACGCCCGCAGCGAAGGCCGATAGCGGCAGCCGACTCAGGAGGCGCAAGTAATGAATCTCGCTGACCGCCTGGCAGCCGCCCGAGCTGCCGGCCTCACCCAGGACGAGGCGGAGCGTGTGGCTCCCCTGCTGACTGAGGATGTCCCCGAGCCCGGCGAAGGCCTGCCTGAGAGCAATCATGTCGCCCCCTCGCCGATCTCCCCGATGGACGCTGCGGTGAACGCCGCACAGGCGGTCGGCGGCGGGAAGCGCCGTGCCGCGGGCCCCGTGGACGGAGCCAGCGAGCCGGCGCCTCCCGACAAATGGGTGAGCGCCTCGGCCCCGCCCGCCCCGCCGACCCCCACGGGTGCCCCGACGGTCAATCTCGGCACCTCGGCACGCCGGGTGACCAGCAATCCCAAGGACCGCATCGAAGAGCTCAAGAGCGTCGTGCACATCCAACTGCTTCAGCAGATGGGTCCCCGGCTCTATGACTCCGAGATGGACCAGAACGAACTCGACACCGAGGTCCGCAAGGTTCTCGTCGAGGTCCTGGGATCCCAGGAGCGCCCACTCAGTTCGAGCGACCGCGCCAGGATCACCCAAGAGATCAGCGACGACATCTTGGGCTACGGCCCCATCGAGCCGTTCCTGCGTGATCCGGACGTCTCCGAGGTCATGGTCAACGGATACAAGCAGGTCTACGTCGAGAAGAGCGGGCGGCTGACACCCGTCGAGGCTCAGTTCGCCGACGAGGGGCACCTTCGGCGGACCATCGACAAGATCGTGAGCCGGATCGGCCGCCGGGTCGACGAGTCCAGCCCCATGGTGGACGCGCGCCTGCCGGACGGCAGCCGGGTCAACGCCGTCGTTCCGCCGCTCGCGGTCGACGGCTCCTCGCTGACGATCCGTAAGTTCGCCGCGGACCCGCTCACCGTCCAGGACCTGATCAACTTCGGCTCGTTGAGCAACGCCACCGCCGACTTCCTCGATGCCTGCGTGCGTGGACGCCTCAACATCATCGTGTCCGGAAGCACCGGCGCCGGAAAGACCACGACCCTCAACGTCTTGTCCTCCTTCATTCCGCACGACGAGCGGATCGTGACGATCGAGGACGCAGCGGAACTGCAGTTGAAGCAGGACCACGTCGTCCGACTCGAGTCGCGACCGTCCAACATCGAGGGCAAGGGCGCGGTGACCATCCGCGACCTGGTCAAGAACAGCCTCCGGATGCGGCCTGATCGCATCATCGTCGGTGAGGTTCGTGACGCCTCGGCCCTCGACATGCTGCAGGCGATGAACACCGGTCACGACGGCTCGATCTGTACCCTCCACTCCAACGGCCCCCGAGACACCCTCTCCCGCATGGAGACCATGGTCTTGATGGCCGGCATGGACCTGCCGATCCGCGCTATTCGCGAGCAGGTCGCCTCGGCGGTCGACCTCGTGGTGCACCAGACCCGCTTCAAGGACGGGTCGCGGCGGATCACCCACATCACCGAGGTCGAGAAGATGGAGGGCGACCTGATCACCCTCCAGGACGTCTTCTTGTGGGACGGCAGTCGAGGATTCGACTCCGAAGGCCGCACACTGGGTCGGTTGACCGCCACCGGGCTTCGTCCGAAGTTCCTGGAGAAGATGGCCAACTCCAACGTCACCGTCGACCCGTTGCTCTTCGCGGTGGATCGTGGTTGAGATGAGCTCTCGCGTCACCCCACGCACCTCGCTGCGCAGTTGGCTGCCGGCGATGGGCCTGCCACTGTTCATCGTGTTGGGGCTGGTCTTCGGCTCCGCCCCGGGCGCACAGGCGGCCGACGGCGAGGCGAGCATCACCTACGCCGAGCCCACCCCGTCAGGGCTCAAGGTGCTGGTCTCCGTGCCCGCCACCGCCAAGATCGACCTGGCCGGAGTCCAGGTGACCGTGGACGACGAGGAGGCCAGCGCCACGGCGGCCCCGGCGGACAGCACCGAATCGGTCCAGCGCACCACGGTCCTGGCCATCGACACGAGCCGGTCCATGAAGGGCGAGCGTTTCGCCGCCGCACAGACCGCGGCACGCGAGTTCATCAACTCCGCCCCCGACGATGTGTACGTCGGTGTCGTCACCTTCGACTCCGAGGTCGCGACGGCGCTCTCCCCCACCCAAGACCGCCAGGCGGCGCTGGCCGTCATCGATTCGTTGGAACTCCGCAAGCAGACCCTGCTCTATGACGGCATCCTCTCCGCTGTCGATGTGCTGGGCGATCAAGGCCAACGCAATCTCCTGGTCCTCTCGGACGGGGCCGACACCAGCAAGACGAACCTCGACGACGTCACCTCGGCGATCGAGGAATCCGAGGTCCGCGTGGATGTCGTGGCGCTGGATCAGAAGGGACAGGCCCTCGAGGCGTTGAACAGCCTGGCCAGCTCCGGCGGAGGTGAAGTGATCCCCGCCGACCCGGCAGCGCTCCGGGCGGCGTTCGCCCAGCAGGCTGCAGCGCTCGCCGCCCAGATCCTGGTCACCGTCCAGGTGCCGCGCTCGGTCACCGAGACGGAGGGGACGATCAACATCTCCCTCCCGTCGGGGTCGGGAACCCTCACAGCGCAGGCGTTCACGACGGTCCGAGCCGCGGCCTTGGGCGCAGAGCTCACCCGTGATCGCGCGTTCAGCGCACCGTCGTGGGCGCTCTATGCCGGACCACTCGCCGTCGGCATCGGGTTGGTCATCGCCTTGGCGCTGGCGGTGCCCAAGCCCAAGGAGGTCTCGGCCTACGACCGCGTCAGCAAGTACACCGCCTCGATGAGCAAGCAGCAGGAGACCGCCGGTCCGCTGCTCGACACCGAGGTCGCGTTCGCCTCGGCCAAGGAGACTGCGGCCAATGTGCTCCGTCGCAACCAGGACCTTGATGCGCGGATCAGTCGCAGGCTCGAAGCAGCCGGAAGCGAGCTCAAGTCGTCGGAGTGGCTGCTCATCCACGGCGCCATCTTCTTCGTCAGCGGCCTTCTGGGACTTGCCGTCGGCGGCGGAAACCCGTTCGTCGGGGTCATCTTCTTGGCCTCGGGAATCTTGTTGCCCTGGATGTACCTCGGCTTCCGGCGCTCCCGTCGGCGCAAGGCCTTCAACTCCGGGCTGCCCGACACCCTGCAACTCATGTCCGGCTCACTGATGGCCGGGCTGTCGCTGGCGCAATCGATCGACACCATCGTGCGCGAGGGAGCCGAACCGATCGCCGGCGAGTTCCGCCGGGTGCTGGTCGAGACCCGACTCGGGGTGTCCCTCGAGGACGCGATGGAGGGCGTGGGCGCACGCTTCGAGAGCCGAGACTTCGAGTGGGTCGTGATGGCGATCAAGATCCAACGCCAGGTGGGTGGAAACCTCGCCGAACTGCTCGACACGGTGGCCGCGACGATGCGCGAACGCGAGTACGTCCGCCGACAGGTCGCCGCGCTCGCCGCCGAAGGTAAGTTGTCGGCATGGGTGCTGGGCGGGCTCCCGCCGCTGTTCATGTGCTACCTGTTGCTGACCAACTACGACTACGTCATCGTGATGTTCCAAGAGCCGTTGGGTTGGGCCATGCTGACCGGGGCGGCATTGATCCTGGCCGTGGGCGTGTTCTGGATGAGCCGACTGGTGAAGGTGGAGGTGTGAGATGACACTGCTCTTCATCCTGGGTATGGGAATGGTGCTGCTCGCGATCGTGCTGGTGGCCTCCGCGTTGAGTTCGACCACGCAGTCCGGTGGCGTGACTCGCTCCCTTGCCGTCTTGGAAGCGATGACAAACGCACCCAAGGAACTGACCGAGGAACTCGACAGGTCCTTCGCTGAGCGCGTCCTCGAGCCCCTGCAGCAGCGCACGCTCGGATTCGGGCGGCGCCTCTCGGGAGCCGACTCAGCCGACCGGATCCGCCGCAAGTTGGACCTCGCCGGCAATCCGCCGGGATGGACCGTCGACCGGGTCACCTCGTCCAAGGTCCTCGGCGCCGTCGCCGGCCTCGTCTTCGGGATCGTCTTCGGGCTGATGTTCGACGGTTCGGGCACCCGGCTCATCATGGCCGCCGGAGGCCTCGCACTCGGGTTCTTCGGCCCCAACCTCTACCTGTACCAGAAGGTGCACGAGCGTGCGGAGCAGTTGCTTCGCGAACTCCCCGACGCCATCGACCTGCTCACCATCAGCGTCGAGTCCGGTCTCGGCTTCGACGCCGCGGTCCAACAGGTGGCGCGCAACACCGAGGGCCCCCTGTCCGAGGAGTTCTCGCGCATGCTGCGGGAGATGCAGATCGGGCAGGGTCGCGCCGAGGCGCTGCGCGGGATGGGCGAACGCACCAACGTTCCCGACATGCGCAGCTTCGTCGGCGCCATGGTCCAGGCCGACTCGTTCGGTATCCCGGTGGCACAGGTCCTGCGCGTCCAGTCCTCAGAGATGCGGGTCAAGCGCCGCCAGCGGGCCGAGGAGAAGGCGCAGCAGGTGCCGGTGAAGATCACCATCCCGCTGATCTTCTGCATCCTGCCGACGCTGTTCATCGCTGTCATGGGCCCCGCGGTCATCAGCATCATGGACAGCTTCAGCGGGTGAGTCGAGGGTGAGGGTCCGGGAGCGTCATCATGTGAAGGTCAGCGCTGTCGCGCGGGCCTTCGTCCTGGTTGCGCTCCTCGGGCCCGCTCTGTGGAGCCGGGACACCCCGGCCACCATCGCGATCATCACCATCGGCGCGATTTGGATGCTCTCGACGCTGGCCGACTGGCGACAGCGACTCCCGGTGCTGGCGGTGGCGACCGCCGAGGCAGCACTGGTGGGCGCCGTGTGCGGCTTCACCATTCACTCGACGCTCGGTGTCCTTGGCGCCCTCGCCGTAGCGCCCTTCACCGCCGGTCTGTATCGGGGTATCCAGGGCGTTTCGCTGGCCCTGTCGGCTCAGATGTCCGCAGTGGTGGTGATCGCCTTCCTCGCCTTCGACGGCCTGACCCCGGACGAGGGCTTCGGCGCGTTCAGTTGGAACATGACCGGCCTGGGCTTGGGACTGGTCGGGGTCTTCTTGCACTCCGCGCTCAACGAGCGTTCGGACCCCTTGGCCCCCTATCACTACGCGCAGGGGTTGATCCGGCAACTCATCGACCTCTCCGGCGG
>JBFIDC010000015.1:0-20332 GCA_041581495.1 Nocardioides sp.
CATTACGGTGAACCACGAGGGCAGGTCCTTTCGGTTGGCACAGGTGAGTTGCTTGGTCGCTACTCATCCTCGCCGCGGAGGACCTGCCCTTCCCGCTACCCGACCCCTACCGGCCTGTCGTCAACGTCCTGCCCCGCAACACCTAGTCGGGTCGAGGCGACTAGCGGATCCGGGTCTTCCGCATCATCTTCAGACCCGACAGCATGCCCTTGACGTACTTGTCGTAGTCCTGGCCCGGTCGCGGGCCCATGACCTGCTTCTTGAGGACGGCGAGGTTCTGGACGTCGGTGTACTTCAGCAGTCCCTGGTCGCCGTGGCGTGCGCCGACACCCGACTGCTTGATGCCACCCGAGGGCGTGCCCTTGGACGCGAACGCGGTGGCCAGGATGTCGTTGACGTTCACGTTGCCGGACTCGATCCGCTTGCCGACGGTGCACGCGGTCGCGACGTCGCCACCCCACACCGATGCGTTGAGGCCGTACTCGGTGTCGTTGGCCAGAGCCACCGCCTCATCGACACTGGAGTAGCGGTGCAGTGCGACGACCGGACCGAAGGTCTCGGTCACACCGGCCACCATGTCCTTGGTGACGCCCTCGAGGATGGTGGGCTCGAAGAAGGCGGGGCCCAGGTCGGGGCGGGGTTTGCCACCGACCAGCACGGTGGCGCCCTTGGCCACGGCGTCCTCGACGTGGGAGCGCACCCGCTCCATGTGGTCGACGGAGATCAGCGAGCCGACGTCGGGGCCGAAGTCGTAGGCCGCTCCCACGTTCAATGCCTTGGTCGCGGCCACGAACTTGGTCTTGAACTCCTCATAGCGCCAGTCGGGCAGATACATCCGCTCGATGTGCATGCAGATCTGGCCGGTGTTGCCGAAGGCACCGAACAGGGCACCCTGAACGACCTCGTCGAAGTCGGCGTCCTCGAGCACGATCATCGGGTTCTTGCCACCGAGTTCGAGACAGGCACCGATCAGGTTGCGGCCCGCCCGCTCCCCGATCACCCGTCCGGTCGCGGTGGAGCCGGTGAACATCACGTAGTTGGCGTTGTCGATCAGCGCCGGCCCCACGTCCGGGCCCTCGCCGCACACGACCTGGAACAGACCCTTGGGAAGTCCCGCCTCCTCGAGCATCTGCACGCCGTACAGCGGGGACAGCGCGGTCTTGTTGTCCGGCTTGAGCACGATGCCGTTGCCGGCCATCAGCGCCGAGATCGAGTCGGAGATACCGGTCGCGAACGGGAAGTTCCACGGCGCGATGATCCCGACGATCCCCTTGGGCACACGGATCTCGGTGGAGGTCGTGAGCATCGGCACCGGGCCGCCGCGCTTGACCGACTTCAGGAGTTTGGGTGCCCGCTTGAGGTAGTGGCTCATCACCATCGGCGGGTCGCAGGACTCCTCGATGGCCATCCGGCGATTCTTGCCGCTCTCGATCTGGATCAGGTCGGTGGTGCGCTCGGCGTTCTCGATGAAGATCGCGTGTGCCCGCTTGAAGACCTCCAGACGCTCCTTCAACGGGCGCGCCGCCCACTCCTTCTGCGCCGCGCGAGCCGTGGCGAAGGCCGCCTCGACGTCCTGCGGGGTCGACTGAGGCAACTCGACGAGGACCTCGCCGGTGTAGACCTCGGTCAGCTTCCAGGTGCCCCCGCTGGTCGACGGGACCCGCGAGACCAGTTGGTCGAGGAAGGCATCGGTGATCGACGCCGGGCGCTGGAGGGTCATGGCCTAGCCCTTCCCGAGGACGAGGTGAGCGCCACGCTCACCGATCATGATGGCCGGCGCGTTGGTGTTGCCGCCGGTGATCGACGGCATGATCGAGGCGTCGCAGACCCGCAGACCCTCCACGCCGCGCACCTTGAGTTCAGGGTCGACGACCGAGAGCTCGTCGACGCCCATCCGGCAGGTGCCGACGCCGTGGTAGACCGAGGTGGCGCGGTTGAGGATCTCATCGCGCAACGCCTGCCCCTTGAGGTGGGCGCCGGGGTGCAACTCGTTGGTGTCCAGCCCCTTGAACGCCGAGCCGGCGAAGATCTCGCGCGTCATCTCGGACCCCTCGGCCAGGACCTCGAGGTCGCTGGGGTCGGCGAGGTACTGGAAGTCGATCAAGGGGGTCGCGGTCGGGTCGGCCGAACCGAGACGCAGCGTGCCGCGACTCTTGGGATAGATCAGCGTGCTGAGGACCGTCAGCGCAGGGCGCGTGTCGACGTCGTGGCGGATCGGCGCGTCCTGGTTGGGCGAGACGTATGACCAGGGCAGCAAGTGCAGTTGCAGGTCGGGGATGGCTTCGGCCTGCGAGGTCTTGAGGAAGGCCATCACCTCGAAGACCGAGTTCGCCAGGAACGTGCTGCCGGGCCGCATGATCTCTTTGGCAATCCCGCGCGCGAAGTAGGGAGCGGTGCCCTTGTTGACGCTGCCCTTCGAGGTGAAGGTCAGCGCGTGGAACATGTGGTCGTGCAGGTTGTCGCCGACCGGCAGGTCCGCGACCACGTCGATGCCGAAGTCGCGCAGGTGCTGGGCGTGGCCGATGCCCGAGAGCATCAGGATCTGCGCCGAACCCACGAACCCGGCCGAGAGGATGACCTCCTTGCCCGCCCGGATCGTGCGGATCGCACCGGTGCCCCTCTTGGAGATGTCCTGGACCTCGATGCCGACCGCGCGGCCGTTCTCGATGATCACCTTGCGGGTCAGCGTCTCGGTCTGGAGTTCCAGAGTCGGCGGTGCGAGGTGGTGGATGTAGCCGCGGGAGGCGCTGTAGCGCAGGCCGTCGGCCGCGTTCTGCTGCAGCCAGCCGACGCCTTCTTGTGAGGCGCCGTTGTAGTCCTCGAGGACCTCGCAGCCGGTCACGTCCGCGGTGGCCTGGCGGAACGCGACGGACCCTTCCTGTGGCTTCTTGTTGACGGTCACCCGGATCGGGCCACCGGCGCCACGGTAGGCGTCCTCGCCGCGCTCGAAGTCCTCCATGCGCTTATAGGCGGCGTTGACGTTGTCGGCGTCCCAGCCCACGTTGCCCTCGGCGGCCCAGGAGTCGAAGTTGGCGCGGTTGCCGCGGACATAGACCATGCCGTTGATCGAGCTCGAGCCGCCGACGACCTTGCCCCGCGGGACCGGCATCTTGCGATCGAGGATGTGCTTCTGGGGCACCGAATAGAAGCCCCAGTCGACGGTGCGCTTGATCTGGGGGACCGAGTGCATCGGCCCGATCATTCCCGGCTTCTTGACCAGGAACTTCTCATCGGTCTTGCCGGCCTCGACCACGATGACACTGGCGCCGGATTCGGCGAGTCGGCCGGCGATGGCTGCGCCGGAGGAGCCGGAGCCGACCACCACATAGTCGGCTTCGTTGGAATAGGGAGCACTCTTGGACATAGGCAGAACTGTAACCTGTTCTAGTTTCTTGCGACAGGGGTTGCACCTGCCACGATGAGGCGGTGCGGGTGCTGTCGATCCAGTCCTTGGTGGCGGTGGGCCACGTCGGCAACTCGGCGGCGGTCTTTCCTCTGCAACGCCTCGGTCACGAGGTCATCCCCGTCATGACCGTGCACCTCTCCAACCACACCGGCTACGAGACCGCCCGGGGCGCCTCGCTGAGCGCGCACGAGGTCCGCGAGGTGATCACGGGCGTCGATGAGCGCGGGATGCTCGAGCAGTGTGACGCCGTCCTGTCCGGCTATCTCGGCGACCGACGCGTCGGTGCGGTGGTGCTGGAGGCCGTGCACCGGGTCAAGAGCCTGAATCCGGCCGCGACCTACTGCTGCGACCCGGTGATCGGCGACCGGTCCGGTGGGGTGTTCGTCGGGCCGGGCATCCCCGAGTTCATCCGGGACGAACTCGTGCCCGCGGCCGACATCATCACCCCGAACCACTTCGAGTTGGACTATCTGTCGGGTCGGGTGACCCGCACACTCTCCGAGGTGCTCGCGGCGGTGGACCACGTGCGTGATCGCGGGCCGCGGATCGTGCTGGCGACCAGCGTCGTGGTCGAGGACGCACCGCCGCAGACGATGGCGATGCTGGCCGTCTCGGAGGTCGGGGCCTGGATGGTCACCACGCCCCTGCTGCCCATCAGTCTCGGCGGCTGCGGCGACCTCACCGCCGCGCTGTTCTCGGCCCACCTGCACGAGACCGGCAGTCCCGAACGCGCGCTGGCCCTGACGACCTCGACCGTGTTCACCATCGTCGAATCGACCCTGGCCGCCGGCGGCCAGGAGATGCGCATCGTGGCCGAACAGGACGCGATCGCGCACCCTGCCCTGCGCTTCGAGGTCGAGCGGTTGCGCTGACCCGCCTGGGTTCAGCAGGCGGTGCCGCGGTCGACGGAGATGACCGCGCCGGTCACCGAACTGGCGGCGTCCGAGGCCAGGTAGCCCACCGCGTCGGCGACATCGCGCGGCGGCATGAAGCCGTAGCGACCACCGGCGGTCTCGCTGAGCAGCGCCCAGTCGAGGTCGGAGTTGGCGTGCTCGGCGGCCGCGTTCATCGGCAGGTCGGTCTCGATCCCACCGGGGCACACGGTGTTGACCCGGATCCCGTCGGCGGCGAGTTCGAGGGCGAGCGACTTCATCAGCATGATCACCCCGCTCTTGGAGGCGCAGTACGCCGCTTGGTACGGCTGGGCGCGCAACCCGGCGATCGAGGAGATGGTGACGATGTTGCCCTTGCTCGCCTTGAGGTACGGCAACGCCGCGTGGCTCATCAGCATCGGCCCGGTGAGGTTGACGCCGAGGTGCCGCTGCCAGGTCGCGACATCGAGATCCTCGAAGCGGCGGAACTGGTCGATGCCCGCGACGTTGACGAGCACGTCGATCCCGCCGAGCTGCTCGGCCGCGGCACTGACAGCCGCCGCCACCGAGTCGGGGTCGCTGACATCGCACGCGAGGATCTCCTCGGTGGCGCGCAGGTCGACGCCGACCACCGTGCCGCCTTCCTCGCGGATCAGGTCCATCGTCGATTGCCCGACTCCCCCGGCCGCACCGGTCACCAGTGCCCGCTTGCCCTCAAACCGTCCAGTCACGCCGGAATCATGGCAGGTGGTCCGAAGCCACCACGCTTCGTGGTCGCGCCCGGGCCTCAGTCGAGGCCGAACGCCCGCCCCAGACGTCCCGAGGACGGCGATCCGACGATGTCTTCCAGCAGCAGCGGGACCCCGTCTGGACCGGCGATCGGCATCCGCCAGTTCGGGTACTGGTTGCTCGTGCCCGGCTGGTTCTGGGTCCGCCGGTCCCCCACCGCGTCGGTGAGCGCCACGCACAGCACCCGCGCCGGCGAGAGCGCCAGGTAGCGGTGCAACTGCTCCACCGTGTCACCGGGCAGGTCACGGTCGCGGACCTCGGCGAGCCACTGGTCACGGTCGGCCATCGCGGTGGCGAGTTCATCCTCCAGGGCACCGGGCAGCAGTCCGAGTCGATCCTGAAGCCGGATGTCATCGCCGGCGAGATAGCCCAGCGACGGCGGGAGGTCGTGGGTCGTGACCGAGGCGAGGCACCACTCCCGCCACCGGTGCGCCGGGATCGGCCCGTCGCCGTCGCGCTCGAACCACAGGATCGAGGTGCCCAGGATGCCCCGCGAGGCGAGGAAGTCGCGGGCCTCGGGCGCCACCACGCCGAGGTCCTCACCCACCACGACCGCACCGGCGCGCAGCGCCTCGAGCGCGAGGACGCCGACCAGCGCCTCGTGGTCGTAGTAGACGTAGGCGCCCTGATCGGCGCTCGATCCGGCAGGCACCCACCAGAGCCGGAACAGCCCGATGATGTGGTCGACGCGGACCCCGCCGGCGTGGCGCAGGACCGCGGCGATCATCTCGCGGAACGGCGCATAGGCCAGTTCGGCGAGCCGGTCCGGGCGCCACGGCGGCTGCCCCCAGCCCTGACCGAGTTGGTTGTAGGGATCCGGCGGCGCTCCCACTTCGACGCCGGCGGCATAGGTGCCGGCCAGTCGCCACGCATCGGCTCCGCCGGGATGGACGCCCACGGCGAGGTCGTGCATCACGCCAAGGCGCATCCCGGCCTCCACCGCGGTGCGCTGGGCCGATTGGAGTTGCTCGTCGAGCACCCACTGCAGCCACATCGTGAAGTCCACCCGTTCGGCGTGCTCGGCCGCAAAGGCTCCCACCGCCTCGCTCTTGGCGTCGCGCAGGGCCGGCGGCCAGGTGCCGGCGTCGTTGCCATGGTCCTCGGCGATCACACTCCAGGTCGCGAACTCGCGCAGCGAGACTCCCTCGCCGGCCACGAACTCGGCGTAGGCGGCCTCCCGCTCCGGGCTGCGGAGCACGGCGTGGACCAGGAGCAGTGCCGCGCGCTTGGCCCGCCAGGACGCATCCCGGTCGAGGTGATCCTCCGCGCCCCGGGCCTGGGGCAAGCCGGCGGCAAGTTCGGCCACCCGAGCGCGGTCCTTCGCGCCCAACTCGGCGAACTCGGCGATGTCCTCGACTCGGAGATAGAGCGGGTTGAAGAACCGGCGCGTGGAGGGCAGATAGGGCGAGGGCTCCATCGGCGGCAACGGCTCGGCGGCGTGCAACGGGTTCACCAGCAGGTAGTCGGCGCCCTGCGCGCCCGACCAGCGCGCGAGCGCGGCCAGATCGGCGGTGTCGCCGATCCCCCACGAGCCACGCGAGCGAACGCTGTAGAGCTGGGCCGCATAGCCCCACGAGCGGCCTCCCGCGGCTCGCTCCGGCAGGCCGACCCAGGCCGGCGTCACGATCAACGCCGCGGTGGCTCGCCGTTCCCCCGAGATCGCGTGGAGCGTGTGATAGCCCAGCGGCAGGTCCTCGGGGATCGCGAACGTTGCCTCGCCGATCAGCACCTCGTCGACCTCTCGCGGGTCGACCCACCTGTCGACCTGGTCCAGTGCCCGCCACGTCCCGTCCTCGAGTTCGACCTCGAGACGAGCCGGGTCGCCGTCGATCACGTGCATCCAACAGGTGGCCGCCCGGCCTTCAACCGTCACGACGCACGGGGGCAGCATCCGCCGCCACGGCTCGAGGTGTCGCTGCGCCAGCGCCTCCTCGGGGTTCGCGACCTCGGCGTCCATCGCCACCAGGACGGCCTCGAGGGTCTCCGCGGAGACCGCCACGGTCTCCCCCCGCCAATCGACGTACTCGGTCAGCACGCCGTAGGCGCGGGCGAGATCCAGCAGCGGGCCGGAGGGGGAGGTCACGCGTCGATGATGTCAGCCGCCGTGCTCGCCGTTGCGAGCCAGTCAGGGCCGGTGACAGGAGTCGAACCCGCGACATTCCGCTTACAAGGCGGACGCTCTACCAACTGAGCTACACCGGCAAGGTGCGCCGCACATCGTAGTTGGCCCGCCAGCGAAGCCGACTCAGGTCATCCCACCATCGAAGGCCAGCACCGCCCCGGTGATCATCCGAGCCTCCTTGGAGGCGAGGTAGACGATCGCCGAGCCGAGTTCGGCCGGTGCGATCGGGCGCCCCGGCAGCATCATCATCAGCCGGTCGGAGACTCGGGGATCGAGGTCGTCGGGGTAGGTCTCGGCCACCTTGGCCACCAGGGGTGTGTCCACGGTGCCCGGGCAGATCGCGTTGACACGCACCCGGTCGGGCGAGAGTTCCAGCGCCAACGACTTGGTGAGCATCGTCAGGCCGCCCTTGGCAGAGGCGTAGGCCATCGCGTAGGGCTGCGCCTTGTTGCCCGCGACCGAGGAGACGTTGACGATGTTGCCGCGGCACGCCTTGAGGAACGGCAACGCCGCCTGCATCAAGAAGAACGGGCCCTTCAGGTCGACGGCGATGACGCGGTCGAACTCGGCCTCCTCGATTCCCTCGAAGCGTCCGAACTGCACGATGCCGGCCACGTTGGCCAACACGTCGATGCGGCCGAACTGGCCGCAGTGCGCGATCGCCGCATCGACTGCCGACTTGTCACCGACGTTGCACTCGACGAACTCGACGCCCTCGGGGACGCCGGGTTGGATGTCGAGACCGAAGACGAGGTCACCGAGGTCACGGAACAGTTCGGCTGTGGCGAATCCGATGCCCGAGGCGGCGCCGGTGATCACGACGACGCGTTGGCCGTCGGTGGGTGCTGAAGTCATGAGCGGACGGTACCAGCGAACTAGAACACGTTCTATGGCTTGCGTCGCTGTCTCTCGCGTCGCGACGCCAGCGGTCTTCGGCGTCCGAATACCTCAACCATGGTCTAACTTCGTGCCGTGAGAACCCTGACCATCGGACAACTCGCCGAGCGCGCCGGCGTGGCCACCTCGGCGATCCGGTTCTATGAGACCAAGGGGTTGCTGACCTCGCAGCGAACCGCCGGCAACCAGCGCCGCTACCCGGCGGCCACCCTGCGCCGGATCGCCTTCATCCGCACCGCGCAGCGTGTGGGTCTCGGCCTCGAGGAGATCGCGGCGGCGTTGGCCACCCTGCCTCGGGGGCGCACGCCGACCAAGGCCGACTGGAGCCGCCTGAGCCGGGCCTGGCGACCGCGTCTGGACGAGCAACTGCGACGCATCACCCTGTTGCGCGATCAACTCGACAGTTGCATCGGATGCGGTTGCTTGAGCCTGACCTCGTGCGCGCTCTACAACCCCGACGACGACCTCGCCGCCGCCGGACCCGGAGCCGTGCGGCTCGATCCGGCACACGCTGCGGCCCCCGAATCCGACACGTGAGCACTAGGGTCGTCTGACATGGCGCTCCGGATCGTGGCCCGGCGCCCCGACCCGGCCATCCTCACTCTCCCGTGGTCCACGCCGCTGGAGGAATGGGGCGAGCCGTTCGTGGTCCCGCTGCCACGCGGCCTGTCTCGCCACGTCGTCCGCATCGTGCGCCTGGGACAGCGCGTCTATGCGGTCAAGGAGACCGTCGAGGAGATGGCCTTCCGCGAGTACCGCACCCTGCGCGACCTGCAGCGTTCGGGTCTGCCCACGGTGGTGGCGCAGGGCGTGGTCACCGGGCGGGTCGACGCCGAGGGCGAACCCCTCCCCTCCGCCCTGCTGACCGAGCACCTGCGCTTCTCGTTGCCCTATCGCAGCCTGTTCGCCCACGGCTTGTCAGCCGACAACGTGCCGATGCTGATCGATGCGCTCGTGGTGCTGCTGGTCCGCCTGCACCTCGCCGGCTTCTTCTGGGGCGACGTGTCGTTGTCCAACGTGCTGTTCCGGCGTACGGCGGGCAGCTTCTCCGCCTACCTGGTCGACGCCGAGACCGGCGAGTTCCGGCCCGACCTGTCCACCCCGCTGCGCGAGTACGACCTCACCCTGGCCACCGAGAACGTCTTCGGCGAGCTCCTCGACCTCCAGGCCAGCGAGTCGATCAACTACGAGCTCGCGGCCCACGACATCGTCGACCTGCTCGTGGAGCGCTACCAGGCGCTGTGGGGTGAACTCACCGGCGAGGAGGAGTTCGGCGCCGACGAGCTGTGGCGCATCG
Organism: Nocardioides sp.; assembly: GCA_041581495.1. GTDB lineage: Bacteria > Actinomycetota > Actinomycetes > Propionibacteriales > Nocardioidaceae > Nocardioides. Next base: position 9,384 of record JBFIDC010000015.1, read on the forward strand.
AGCAGCGCATCGAGCGCCTCAACGACCTGGGCTTCGACGTCGAGGAGCTCGACATCGTCACCGACTTCGACGGCGACCGGATCCGGATCCAACCGCGCGTCGTCGAGTTGGGCCACCACCAGCGCGAACTCCAGTCGCTAACGGGGCTGCATGTCGAGGATCTGCAGGCGCGGCGCCTGCTCAACGACCTGGCCTCCTTCACCGCCCACTTCGACCTCGGCGCCGAGGACCGCGCCATGGTGGCCCACCGCTGGCTGACTGAGATCTATGAGCCCCTCCAGGCGATGGTGCCGCCGCAGGCGCGCGGCAAACTCGATGAGGCCGAGATCTTCCACGAGATCCTCCAGCACCGCTGGTTCATGGCCGAGCAACGTGGCGCGGACGTGGATACCGTCGAGGCCGCCGAGGACTACATCGCCAACGTGCTCGCCGCCAAGCCCGACGAGGCGATCGCGCCTCCCGGGGGCGTCGATGCGGGGGACGACAGCCCCTGATCCATCGCGCCGAGGTGGTATCTCAGGGGCGGCAGACGCGGCAGGCCGTGAGCGAGGCAGCGTTGTCACCCACGGGACGCAGGTCGTCGCGGTGCGCGATCAGGGAGCAGTCGCGACGGTGCATCGTGGTGCCCTCACCGGCCACGACCGGCAGCGCGTCGACGTCCGATGCCGGGGCGGCCACTGCCGCGGCCCGCGAGGTGACGTCGGCCAGCACCAACAGGGTGTCGGAGAGGCGACGGTTGGACTCGCGGTTGTCGTTGGCGATCCGGGCCAGCCAGGCGCCGAAGTACAAGAAGCCTCCGCAGAACGTCAGCCCGAGACCGAGAAGGCCACCGGAGACGAGGTAGGAGAGCTGGTCGTACTGGTAGGGCGTGTTGGCCGCGCCGTACCAACCCAGGACGATGACGACCAGTCCGGTCGGCAACAGCACCGCGCCGGCCCAGAACAACACCACCTGCAACAGCGCGTAGTTGTTGTTCTTCAGCGGAGCGGCGCCAGTGCTGCCACCCGCCTTGGGCAGGGCAGCGCCCGACCCCATGCGTGCGCCACTGGCGCGCTCGGGGCTGGTGGAGGTTGACGTGGTCATCTCTATGCCTTTCGCAGGTCGGGGAGACCGGACTCGAGTCCGTGTGAGCAGGCGCCGCCGGCCCCGAGGGCAGCCAATCCGAGGCGACGCACGTAGGTGCCCACCAGCGCGGCCCCCACGATGCTACCGACGAGCAGCAGTCCGGGGATCGAGTTGAGCGGCGGGAGTCCGGAGGCGAGGGACGCGTCGGTCAACGGCGCTGCGCCGGGGTCGGTGGAGACCCCGCCGCTGTCGGTGGGAGTCGTGGCCACCCCGCCGGTGCTGACCGAGCCACCACCCGAGGAGGCGCCACCAGCGGCGCCACCGTCGGTGGTCGGTGTCTCGGTGTCAGGGGTCTCCGGCGTCTCGAACGGCGGGATCACGATCGGGTCGGCCGTCTCGACCTTCGCCTGGGTGAAGCCGAAGTGGTAGACGAACCGCGGCGAGGCGTTGACCGCTGCCTGAAGGGCCGACTTGATCTGGTTCAGATCCTTCGCGTCGTCCTCGAAGTCGGGGATCATGCTGATCAGGTCGTTGAGCGGGAGTTGGTTCAGCGCGTCCGAGAGCGTCTGGGTGTCGATCTCGACGATCAGCGCCTCGACGGTCCCCTTGGCGCGCTTGCCCTCGACCTCGTACTTCGGCTTGGGCACGGTCAGGGTGACACCGAGTTCGGCCAACGCCGCGTTTGGTTCGTCGGGAAGACCGGGAATCGGCTGCTTGGAGCCGCCGCCCTCGATGCCCTCGGGCCCGATGGCGAACGACTGGCCGGCGATCGTGATGATGCCGTAGTTCGCGCTGCCTTGAACCGTGGACTTCGAACCATCAGCGGTGGCGACCACCTTGGCCTTGAGCCCGGACATCTCGATCACTCCGCCGGCGAGGGTGATGTCGCCCATCGCGGTCCGCGAGACGACCTTGACGTCTGAGTCCGACCGGATGGTGGCGCTGTAGGAGTTGTAGCCACCGATGGTCATCAGCGCCGCGAACTGGTCGGGAATCTGGCACACGGTCTCGTCGGCCGAAGCGGCGCGGGCGCTGCTGCGGGTCGTCAGCGCGGGGCGGGCAGTGGTCGACTTGCCGAACAAGCCGCCGCCGCCCAAGCCTGGCAGCGGGAGGTCGGGAAGGCCCGGGAGTCCGCCGCCGTCACCACTGCCGGAACCGCCGTCGTCACCACTGCCGGAACCCTCGCCACCGGAGGAGTCACAGTTGGAGTCGTAGCCGTTCTTGGCGTAGGTCTCCTCCCGCGTGGCACCGACGCGCTGCACGGCGCCGGGGAAGGGTTCGTTGGCCTCGGTCTCGGGGCCGGACGGGTAGGTGGCGTTGACCTGGAAGGGGTAGCCCTGCTCAGCGATGGGCGCCACGATCTCAGGGGGCAAACCGAGGTTCTCGAAGATCGTCTTCGCACCCTCGCCGATGGCGTCGCCGGGCCACAGGTAGGTCGCCCGGCTGCGCGAGCTCGAGGAGTCCGCGACGACCTTGGTGTAGCCGAGCTCGAACTCGGCCTGCGGCTCGGCCGGGATCGGGATGGTCGGTTCGAAGATCTCGATCTTGACCGGGCTCGCGGTCGTGAGCGAGCTGAAGCCGAAGTCGCTGGCGGCAGCCTGAGCGGGCGCGCCTGCGGACATCGGCAGCACCAGCGCGGTGAGGCCCGCGGCGAGCGCCGGGATCGCGAGGCGCTTGCGCCTCGACATGGAACCAGCAGAGACCGAACTCATGCGGCACCTCCAAGAATGACGTCGGACATGGTGGCCATGATTTCCTCCGGTTCACCGGTGGCGACGACACGCCCTCCGGTCATGACAGCGGCATAGTCGGAAACACCCAGCGCGGTGCGGGCGAACTGCTCGATACACAGGATCGAGACGCCGCTCTGCGCGATCTGGGCGACGGTCTCATAGAGCTCTTCGACGATGAGGGGCGCCAGGCCCATGGAGAGTTCGTCGAGCAACAGCAGCGCCGGGTCCGAGGCCAACGCCCGCGACATCGCGAGCATCTGCTGCTCACCGCCCGACATGGTGCCGGCCAGTTGCTTGCGACGCTCCAGCAGGCGCGGGAAGTAGGCGAAGGCGGTCTCGAGCACCGCTTCGGCCGACACACCGGCATACGACATGAGGAGGAGGTTCTCCTCCACCGTCAGGTTGGGGAAGACCGAACGACCCTCGGGCACGGTGCACAACCCGACCCGGGCAAGTTCTTCCGAGCCGGAGTTCTTGACGTTGACGCCGGCCAGGTGGACGTGACCGCTGGTCTGTTCCTTCTGGCCACAGATGATCTTGGTCAACGTCGACTTGCCGCCGCCGTTGGGGCCCAGCAACGCCATCACGGCACCCTTGGGGATGGTCAGGTTGACCCCGCGCAGCACCTCGATGCGGCCATAGGCCGCGTGCAGGTCGACAACCTCGAGGATCGGAACGCTCATGACTGGTCTCCCTGCTGACCCGCGGCGGGGATCTGGGTGGTCCGCTCGACGGCGGGCAGATCGGTCAGGGTCTGGGCTGCCGCCCCGCCGTGGGCGCCGCCGACACCTGCGCCAGCCAGCGCGGGCTCGTCGACCTCGTCGTCGGAGTAGCCGAGGTAGGCCTTCTGGACGGCCTTGTCGCTGCGGACCAGGGCGGGCGACCCCGAGGCGATGATCGAACCGAAGTCGAGGACGTGGATCTCATCGCACACGGCCATGACCAGGTCCATGTCGTGTTCGACCATCAAGATCGCGCGACCCTCGGACGCGAGGTCCTTGAGGAGGTCGCCGAAGGCTTCGGTCTCGGTCTCGTCCTGCCCGGAGGACGGCTCATCGAGCAGCAGCAACTTGGGTGCTCCGGCCAGGCAGCGGGCCAGTTCGAGCAACCGCGCGGTGCCGGTGGGGATGGAGTCGGCCCGCTCGTCGGCGTAGGACAAGATCCCCACCCGTTCGAGCAGGCCCTCGACGTCGCTCTTGGCGGGCTTGATCAGCCCCATCATCCCGGCGTGGATGTCGTGGGCGACCCGCACGTTCTCGCGCACGCTCAGGGACCCGAAGGCCTCCAGACGCTGGAAGGTGCGGCCGATCCCGCGGCGGGCGCGCCGGTGGACGGGCATCCCGGTGATGTTGCGGCCCTCGAAACGGATCTTGCCCTTGGTCGGGCGCTGAAGACCGCTGATCACGTTGAAGCAGGTGGTCTTGCCTGCCCCGTTGGGACCGATCAGACCGGTGATCCGACCGGGGGCGGCGATGAAGGAGGCGTGGTTGACGGCGGTGACCCCGCCGAACTGGACCACGACGTCCTCGACGGACAGCAAGACGTCAGGGTTGGGCGCACTACTTGACATTGGCGGGCACCTCCCTCGCGTCGCCGTCCGTGGAAGTGACCACGGTCTCACTTACCTCAACGATCTGATCGCGGTTTTGTGACGCGGTTTCAGCGGCGACTTCTGGATCGTCCGCCTCACCCACCTCATCGCGCCCGGGAAGGGCCGGCAGACTCGCCAGGAGTCTGGGCCCGACGACGTTCTGCAGCAGGCGCCCGAGACGGAAGGCATAGATCGCCAGGCCGTTGGGGTTGCGGGCCAGCAGGATCGCCCCGATGGCGAGCACGACGAACAGGACCGCCTGCGAGTCGGGGTAGTTCTTGAGCAGCATCAAGCCGGCGCCACCCAGCGCGGCGCCCGTCACCGAGGTGACTCCGGCGACCACGACCAGGAGCAGCAGCAAGAAGCTGTTGAAGTAGCCGAACTCGGCCGCGCCGACGGTCTGCCGCAACCCTGCGTAAAGGCCGCCGGCCATACCTGCCATGCCGGCCGAGGCCGCGAACAGCCCCACCCGGAACCAGCGCATGTCGAGGCCGAGCGTGCCGCAGGCCGCCGGGCTGTCGCGCATCGCGATCAGCATCCGGCCGATGACGCCCTTGCGCACGGTGAGCAAGATGATCGACATCACCACGAAGAAGACGGCCATCACGAACACGTACCCTCCGGTCGAGGTGATCGACCGGCCCAGCAGCGAGAGCCGCTCGGCCGGCAGCGTGCCGTTGAAGCCGAAGGCGAAGTCGGCCTGGAAGACCATCGTGTCCATGATCGAGGCGAACGCCAAGGTGGCCAGCGCGAGGTAGAGGCCGGTCAGGCGCAACACGGTGATCGCCACCACGGCACCGACTCCGGCGGCCATCAGCGCGGCGACGATGAGCCCGAACAGGTTGGGCGAGTCGAGTTTGGAGTAAGCCAGCGCACCCACGCCGAGGAAGGTGAACTGGGCCAGCGAGACGTGGCCGCCGTAGCCGGTCAGCAGCACCAGCGAGAGCATCATGATCGCGTAGGTCGCCGCGGTGCCCAGCAGCAGCAGGTTGACCTCGGAGGCGGTTCCGGAGAACAGCGCGACGAGCACGAGGAGTCCGGCACTCCACCCCAAGGTCTTGGGGAGCGAGGGCAGTGGCGCCGAGACCAGACCCCTGACCTGGCCAATCCTCAGTTGCTGGGTGGGCAGCGCCACGATGACGACGAACAAGAACAGGGCCGGGACGACGTTCTTGACCTGCCCCAGCGCCCCCTCGAGTTGGACGTAGCCCGTGACGTAGGAGGTGAGCAGGCCCAGGCCCATGCCGCCGACGAAGGTCAGCGGCAGGCTCTTGAGCCGACCCAGCATCGCCGCCGCATAGGCGTTGATGACCAGGAGTGTCAACGAGTAGGTGTCGAGGCCGACGGTCGAGACCAGCAAGATCCCGCCCAGCCCGGCCAGCGCGATCCCGATCATCCACGAGAGCGCCGCCACCTGCTCGGGCTTGCCGCCGAACAACTTGAGCAACTCGGGGTTGTCGACCGCGGCCCGCATGGCGGTGCCGATCCTGGTACGCGTCAGCAGCACGAACAGGGCGAAGGCCACGGCGATCGAGGTGAGGATCGTGATCAGTTGGTGGGCGGTGATGTTGTTCTCGCCCAGAGAGAACGACTTGGACTCGAAGAAGAACGGCACCGTGCGCGCCTCGGGCTTGTAGACGTAGGACGCCACCCCGATGCAGCCCACGAGCAGCGCGACGGTGACCACCAGCGACACGCTGACGGGGGCATCGCCGAGGCCCTTGGCCACGAACCGCGAGATGAAGTAGCCGATCGCTGGCGCCACGATGAAGAGCACCAGGATCAGCGAGAGCCAGGTCGGCAGTCCCTGACGCACGCTGAAGTCCCAGAACAGGAACGACAACAGCATGCCGAAGGCACCGTGCGCGATGTTGAACACGCGGGTGGTGGTGTAGGTCAGCACCAACCCGCTGGCCGCGATCGCGTAGGCGGCACCTGAGAACAGGCCGAAGATCGTGTAGGCGATGAATGAGCTCACGAATCAGACTCCGTCATTCGGGAAATGGTTTGGCCGTGGTTCTCGTGACGCTGCCGCGCAGTCGAGATCATCCGGAGTACCCCGAATCGATCAGCGGCCCGCAGCTCGGCTTGTTGCCCGACACCTTGCTCCACTTGCCGTTGTTGAGCTGGATGATCGTCGCGCAGTTGTAGGTGATCTTGGCGCCCACCTGCTGGGGAACGTGGATGCCGTTGCTGGTCCACCCCTTGACGCCCTTGATGGCCGAAACCATCGAGGCCCGGGTGAGCTTGCCACCCAGCTTGACCGCCTGCTCGGCGAACAGGCGGGCCGCGGACCACGCATAGAGGCCGTAGTAGTTCGGCACCGCCGATGGGCTCACCTGGTTGAGCCAGGAGCGATACAGCGCCATCTCGCGGTTGGCCAGGTCGTCGAACAACTCCGTGGAGGAGTAGACGTAGACGCCGTTGCCCAGCGCTCCGGCCTGGTCGACGAAGCCCTGGTCATAGATGGTCGCGTCCTGCAAGAACACCTCGGGCTTGTAGCCCTGCTGGTCCATGGCCTGCAGCAGTTTGACGGTGTTCTGGTAGGGCCCGACATAGACGACGAGCTCGACCTTGTTGTCCTTGAGCTTCTGCACGTACGGCGCGAAGTTGAACTCCGAGACGTCGATGCCTTCGAAGACCGGGATCTTCCAACCGGCCTTGGTCCAACCGCGTCGGAAGCTCTCGGAGTTGGGCGGGGCCGCACCGGCGTTGATGTAGAGGATGCCGGCGGCCTGGGTGGCGGCCTTCTTGGTCTTGAGGAAGTAGTTCGGCACCACGCTGGTCATCAGGTTGACCTTGACCGCCTGGGTGCTGAAGCACACCGAGCACTTGGTGCGCTCCGGGGTCACCGAGGTCGAACGCAGATCGGGCAGGCCGCAGGACTGCGCCGGACCGGCACCTCCGGAGTCGAAGGCGGACATGGATCCGACCGAGGCGAAGGCCTCGGCGCAGGCGCGCGAGTAGGCCTGCTGGTCCGCGGCCGCGTCGGCGCGGGAGTCGAGCAGGAGGACATCGAGTTTGCGGCCGCAGATGTCGCTGGTGGAGTTGAAGTAGGCCGCGTAGGCGCGGGTGGCCTGCTGGGCGGACTCGAAGATCCCCGGCACCGGGCCGGAGATGTCGGAGGAGTTGGCGATCACGATCTTGCTGTCGGTGATCCCGGTCTGGTTCTTGAAGCCGTCGCAACTGCCGGCCTTGACGCCGCCGTCCGCGGGGGATCCACCGGATCCACCGGATCCACCCGAGCCGCCCGATCCACCCGAGCCCCCGGATCCACCCGAGCCGCCGGATCCACCCGAGGTTCCGGGGTCGGTGCCGGCGTCGCCCAGGTCGCCGCCGCCGAGGTCTCCGTCAGGGGTGGTGCCGAGGTCGCCGGGAACCGTGCCATCGGGGCTCAGGGCGCCGTCTTGAACCGTGCCGCCCGTTCCCCCGCCGGCACCCACGACGTCCTCGGGATCCAACTGCGAACCGCACGCGGATGCGGCCAGGGCCAGGCAGCACGCGGTCGCGACCCACCAGGCTCGACGGCTCCGTGGGGAGCGTCGCGGCGAAGAGTTGGGCATGTTCGGTCGAGTCCTTTGGTCAGGGTCCGGCGGGGTCGCCGATGGTAGTGCCGGTGCAGAGGTACTTGGTGCCGCCGACCGGCACCCACCGACCACTCTTGAGCTGAAGGAAACGCCAGCAGTCGCCCGTGCGCTTGATGCCGACGTTCTGCGGCGAGTGCATCCCGTTGCCGGTCCACTTGCCGGTGTTGCGGGCGGCCTCGACCAGAGATGCCCGGGTCAACTTGCCACCGAGCGCCTTGGCGTTCTTGACGAACAACAACGCGGCCGACCACGAGAAGACCCCGAAGAACGTCGGCGGCGCCCCGGGACGCACCTGTTGGAGCCAGTTCATGTAGGTCGCGAGTTCGCGGTTGCGGTTGGCCTCTTCGAAGGGGGTGAAGTTGGTGAAGATGTAGGTCCCGTCGACCGCACTGCCGCCGCTGCTGACGTAGTCCGGGTGGTAGTCGGTGGGGTCACGCATGTAGACCTTGGGCGTGTAGCCCTGCTGCTCCATGGCCTGCCGCAACTTGACCGACTGCTGGAAGGCGCCGGTCCAGAAGACGACCTCGACCTTCTCGTCCTTCAACTGCTGGACGTAGGGGGCGTAGTTGAACTCGGAGATGTCGATCCCACGCACCACGTCGAAGTGCATGCCGCGCTGCTCCATGGCGTCGGCCTGCGGAGGACCGTTCTGCGCCGCCGAGCCCGCGTTGATGTAGAGGGCGCCCGCGTGCTGGCCGGCGTCGCCGAAGTTCTTGAGGATGAAGTCGGCGACGGCGTTCTGGTGCTCACCGGTCTTGACCGATTGGGCGCCGAAGCAGGTCTTGCAGGCGTTGCGCTCGTTGGTCACCGGGGCCGAGCGGTAGTCCGGGAGTCCGCACTTCTCGGCGACCGGTGCCCCGCCGGAGTCGAAGGCTCCCATGGAGCCGACCATCGCGAAGACCTCGGTGCACGCCTTGGTGTAGACCTGCTGATCCGCCGAGGCGTCGGTGCGGCCGTCGTAGGACACCAGGCGGAGCTTGCGCCCACAGATGTCGTCGGTGGCGTTGAAGTAGGCCACGAAGGCCTTCAGCGCGTCTTGACTGGCCTCGAACAGACCCGGCACCGGGCCGGAGATGTCGGCGGCGTTGCCGATCACGATCTCCTTGTCGGTGATCCCGACCTGGTTCTTGAAGCCGTCGCAACTGGCGGCCTTGGCGCCACCGACGGCTCCGCCACCACCGCCGCCGGAGGTGCCGCCACCGCCGCCACCGCCTGTATCGGTTCCGCCGGCAGCCGAGGAGCCACCGGGGTCGCTGGTCACGGTGCCCGCGTCGATGACACCGGTTCCCGGATCGATCACGCCGCCGTCGGTGAGGTCGCCGCCGGCGAGGAGGCCGTCGGAGCCGGCGAGACCCCCTTGGCCATCAGTGGTGGTCGTGCCGGCGACTCCGACCACCTCGTCGGGCTCGAGCTGAGAACCACACGCGGTGAGGACCAGGGCAAGACACGAGGACGCAACCAGCAGCGTGCGGGGAGACACCCCGCGCACGCTGCGCACCGACGGTGCCGAGTTCGTGATCCTCATATAGCGATGTCCGATCAGCCCTGGGTCAGACCCATGCAGGAGTACTTGGTGCCCCCGATGGGCACCCACTTGCCGGCCTTGAGCTGGATGAACCGCAGGCACTCATTGGTCCTCTTGGCCCCAACGTCCTGCGGCGACAACATGCCGTCGTTGGTGTACTTCGCGGTCTTCTTGATCTCCGCGATCATTGTCGTCCGGCTGAGTTTGCCGCCCAGCCCGAGCGCCTTGTCGACGAACAACTGCGCAGCCGACCACGAGAACGCACCGAAGAACGTCGGCGCCGCGCCGGGACGGATCTGCTGGAGGTAGCTGAGGTAGAGCGAGGTCTGTCGATTGCTCTGTGCCTCTTCGAACGGCAGGAAGTTCATGTAGATGACGGTGCCGTCGACCGCTGAGCCACCACTGTTGACGTAGTCCGGGTTGTAGTCGGTGGGGTCGCGCATGTAGAGCTTGGGCGTGTAGCCGTTCTGCTCCATGGCTTGGCGGAGCTTGACCGACTGCTGGTAGGCGCCCTGCCAGAAGACGACCTCGATGTTGTTGTCCTTGAGCTTCTGGACATACGGCGCGTAGTTGAACTCCGAGATGTCGATGCCCTGCACGACTGGGAACTTCATGCCCCGCTTGCTCATCGCCCGAGCCTGCGCCGGGGCGTTGTCGGCGGCGGCACCGGCGTTGATGTAGAAGAAGGCGGAGCGCTGTGCGGCACTGCCGTAGTTCTTGACGATGAAGTTGGGCAAGGAGTTCGGGACGAGACCCGGCGCGGTCGACTGGGTGCCGAAGCACACGCTGCACGCGTTGCGCTCGTCGGTGACCGCCGCGCTTCGGATGTCGGGCAGGTTGCACGCCTTCGCCGTCGGCGCGCCGCCCGAGTCGAAGGCCGACATCGAGCCCACCGCGGCGAAGGCCTCGGTGCACGCCTTGGTGTAGGCCTGCTGGTCGGCGGAGGCGTCGGTGCGGGTGTCGTAGGTGACGAGCTTGAGCTTGCGGCCGCAGATGTCGCTGGTGGCGTTGAAGTAGGAGACATAGGCCTTCAGCGCGTCCTGGCTGGCCTCGAACAAGCCGGGCACCGGGCCGGAGATGTCGGAGGCGTTGGCGATGACGATCTCTTTGTCGGTGATGCCGGTCTGGTTCTTGAACCCATCGCAACTCGCGACCTTGCTGCCGCTGACCGCGCCCGAACCACTACCCCCACCCGAGCCGCTGCCCGAGCCGCTCCCCGAGCCGCCGCCGGAGCCGGAGCCGGAGCCGCTGCCGCCGCTGGTGCCGGGGTCGACCGCGCCGGTGCCGGGGTCCACGATGCCGGTGCCGGGGTCCACGATGCCGGTCCCGGGGTCGACCACGCTGCCGTCAGGGTTGGTGACGCCACCCGCGGCCGCGCCTGGCTGGCCCGCGCCGACGGCACCGACGGTGTTGGGATCGATGCGCGAGCCACAGCCCGCGAGGCTCAG
>JBFIDC010000016.1:0-20265 GCA_041581495.1 Nocardioides sp.
GTCCGTAGTGCGCGATCTCGTCGATGGCCTGGTCGAGGTAGTCCTCGAACGAGTGGTCGCGGGTGACCACACGCGGGATGCCCTCCTCGTCGCTGGTGACGGGGTAGGCCCCGCGCATGGCGGCGAGCCGGCGCAGCACGTCGTGCAGTTGGTCGATGACCTCCACCGCCGTCGACGGGTCGTTCACGCCCGGCGACAGTGCGCGCTCGGCGATGTCGACCAGGCGCCGAAAGCCCAGGCTCAGGTCCTGGCGCATCGACCGCATCAAGGTGAGTTCGAGCCCCGAACACACCAGGTCGGGCCAGTCCGCCGACGGCGAGGTGTCATCGCCTTCATGCACGAGCGCGAGCGGTGACCCTTCGGGCACGAAGGTGCCCAGGGGATGCAGGATCTCGATCCGTGCCGAGTGTGAGGACCCCAGTCGGCACAGCCGTTCGCGGTCGACCAGGTCGAGGTACCCGGACCGAGGCGCGACCACCACACGTTGGCGACGCGTGGCGGGGAGGTCCGGCGCCTCGTGGAGCAGGTGGTCGGCGCCGGTCCGCCCCGACGTGAGGAGATCGCGGCAGTCATCGCCGATCCGGCGGATGACCACGCCGACCGAGATGGATCGGGTGATGTGGTGGATGAACGCGAGGAACATCAAGACCGCGGCCAGCACCAGCACGAGGGCGATCGAGATCGAGATCTGCGGCACCTGGGCCTGCGGCGAGTCAGGGTCGGTTTCGACGGCCCGCAGGAGCATCAGGGAGTAGAGGAAGCTGGCGGTGAACACCCCGAGCGTGTGCTGGGGAATCCGCTGGGTCAGGAACGAACCGACCACCCGCGGGGTGAACTGACTGCTCGCCAGTTGGAGAACCACGATCGTGATCGAGAAGACCAGGCCGGTCACCGAGATCATCGCTCCCGCGATCGTGGACAGCACCGATCGCGCGCTCTCTGGCCCGGCGTCGAAGAGGATCCACGACCCGGTGGCGTCCGACTCGACGGCCGGCAGCAGCACTCCCGCGACGACGGCCACGGTGCACCAGGTGGCCGGAACCACCCAGAAGGGGCCGGTCGCCCATTGCACCAGCCGCTGCAGCTTGGTTGCCCCGGTCTGCGCCGGTGGCGCCGGGGCACCCATGGGCACCATCCGCGGTGGGGAGGCTTGGTTCACACATCATCCAAACACGGGCGCCGCCCACCGCGAGAGAATATATTTTCATGCCCGTGCATAAGTAGGCGGTCCCACGCGTAACTTCCGTGTCGATCCTCTCGTTGCCCACCTGTTATGCCCGGACTCGGCCGGGCTTCTGAGAGGGAGGAACCCCCATGATGTTTGCCCGTTCGATGTCGGTGCGGCTGGCCGGAGCCGTGGCGCTCCTTGCCGCACCCGTGCTCGGAACCACGGTGCTGAGCGCGCCGGCTCAGGGAACGCCGCAGTGGGCCCCGGCCGCGACCGCACAGATCGGCCCCGGTGTGCAGATGTACACCGATGGCGCCCAGTGCACCGGCAACTTCGTCTTCACCGACAACTCCGACAACGTCTACGTCGGCTACGCCGCGCACTGCGCCGGCCTCGGCGAGGCCACCGACACCGACGGCTGCCTGAACGAGTCGGTTCCGCTCGGCACCTCCGTCACCTTCAACAAGGGCGGCAGCCTGATCAGCAACGGCACCCAGGTCGGCACCGGCACGCTGGTCTACTCCTCGTGGCGCACGATGCGGGCCAACGGCGTCACCGACGCCAACACCTGCGCCTACAACGACTTCGCCCTGGTCAAGGTCTCCAACGCCGACAAGGGCAAGGTCAACCCGTCGATCCCGTTCTGGGGCGGCCCCACCGGCATCGACACCGACGGCACCGCCGCCGGCGACCGCGTCTACACCTACGGCAACTCCAGCCTGCGCTTCGGCCTGACCCAGCTCTCCCCGCACACCGGGATCAGCCTGGGCGACGCCGCCGCCGACGGTGGTTGGTCGCACCCGCTCTACACCGTGACGCCCGGCGTTCCGGGAGACTCCGGCTCGGCGTTCATCAGCGAAGACGGCAAGGCCATCGGCACGCTGTCGACGCTGGGTCTCGCACCGCTGCCGCTGTCGAACAACATCGGCGACCTCGGCAAGGAGCTTGCCTTCGCTCAGGCCCACTCCGGCATCGCCGGGCTCAAGTTGGTCAACGGCACCGAGGCGTTCAACCCGATCCTCTGAGGTTCGGCACGCAACCAGCATCCGCAACCCGTCTCCGGCAACTGCCGGAGGCGGGTTGTTCGGTTCACGGGGTGCACCAGGTGGGCGCTAGGGGGGCACTAGGGGGCACTAGGTTGCCTCGGGTGAGCCCCGAGGATCGCGAGGACTGGATCGAGCAGGTGCTCTCGCTCGTGGATCGGGTGCCCCCAGGTCGCGTGACGACCTACGGCGCCATCGCCGAGGCCCTCGGCCGCGGCGGACCACGACAAGTCGGCTCGGTGATGGCCCTGCACGGCGGCGGGGTGCCGTGGTGGCGAGTGGTGCGCGCCGATGGGTCACTCCCGCCCAGCCATCGGGGCGAGGCCCAGCAGCGGTACGCCGAGGAGGGGACCCCGCGCCGGCGATCGGGCTCAGTCGACATGGCCGAGGCACTCTGGCTGCCGGGGGACCGGTAGCCAGGCTTTGGCATACGGACCGGTAGTCACCAGACTGCGGGCATGCTCTATCAGGTCATGCACGCGGTGCTGCCGCCGCTGATGCGGGCCGTGTGGCGTCCCACGGTGATCGGTCTCGAGCACATCCCCGAGCGCGGCGGGGTGATCTTGGCCAGCAACCATCTGAGCTTCGTCGACTCGGTGGCGATCCCCGCGGTCGTCAAGCGCCAGGTGGCGTTCTTGACCAAGGACGACTACTTCACCGGCACCGGCGTGCGAGGCTTCGCCTCCCGTGCGTTCTTCGAGGGCTTGGGCATGTTGCCGGTCGACCGGGACGACAGCAAGGCGGCGATCGCCAGCCTCGAGACCGCCTTGGAGGTGCTGGCCTCCGGTGGTGCCTTCGGCATCTATCCCGAGGGCACCCGTTCGCGTGACGGCCGGCTCTATCGGGGCCGCACCGGGGTCGCCCACCTTGCGCTGACCGCCGGGGTCCCGGTGGTGCCGGTCGGCTTGAGCGGAACCGAGAACGTGATGCCCGTCGGCGGCCCGAATCGCCCCCGGGTGGTCCCCGTACGCATCGAGTTCGGGACGCCCCTGACCTTCACCGGTCGCTACGACGCGGTCCCGCTCGGTCGGGCGCGCCGAGAGGCCACGGACGAGATCATGGCGGCGATCCAGGCGATCACCGGCCAGGAGACCGCGGGGGTCTACAACGATCGCCCGGCCGACTGATCACGACACGGCGTTGAACGACCACCAGCCGACACCGGAGCCGATCACGCCGGCCACGAGATAGACGGCCAGCCACACGCTGCTGCGGTTCGGTTTCAGCAGGCTGCTGCGAACTCCGGCCACCATCGCGACCAGGGCAGGCAACGCCATCGCCCAGAAGACCACGCCGCACACCAGCCAGCCGATCACGAGCGACTCGCCGGCGACGGCGTACTCGAGGAAGTTCCAGCCCAGCGCCCCGAACAGGATCGCCCACATCGGGGCCAACAGGTTGGGTGCCTTGAGCGGGACGGCGGCGAAGGTGCCGGCAAAGGTCGCGAGCAGCATGATCGGGATCGCGATCGAGATCAGCACCGCCCCGTCGGGGCACGGGGTCTCGATGGCGTACGGGCCGCCCTGGGCGCAGGAGCCACCGACGTCCATCACCGCACGCATCGACAAATAGGTCCAGGTCAGCGACACCGCGAGGGTCAGCAGACACCCCACCAGGATCGGTGCCGGCCAGGGGCTCGGGGGACGCCGAGTCAACTCGTCCGAGATCACGAACTCACTGTGGCAGAGCCGGGTCGTCGGCGGAGGTGATCGAATGGCCCACGTGCCCGCTCCCTCCGCCCCGACCTACCGCCTGGTGCGTCCCGACCGGGTCGCGCACATCCCCGAGCTCGACGAGCAGCAGCGCCGGGTCGTGGCACACCGCAGGGGTCCGCTGCTGGTGCTGGCGGGTCCCGGAACCGGCAAGACCACGACCCTGGTCGAGGCCATCGCCGCACGCATCGAGGAGGGCACCCACCCGGACGCGGTGCTGGCCCTCACGTTCTCCCGCAAGGCGGCCGAGCAGTTGCGCGACCGGGTGGCCGCCCGCATCGGGCGCACCATGTCGTCGGGGTCCTCGACCATCGGCTCGACGTTCCACTCCTTCGCCTACGGCCTGATCCGCCGCTATGCACCCGCCGAGCTCTATGTCGGGCCGCTCCGCCTGCTCACCGCCCCCGAGCAGGACGTGATCTTGCGTGAACTGCTCCAGGACCACCCCGAGTCGATCACCTGGCCGGCGGCGTTGCAGCAGGCCGTCGGCACCCGGGGGTTCGCCCGCGAGGTGCACGCGGTGCTGTCGCGGGCCCGCGAGAAGGGGCTCGACGGTGAAGGTCTGCGACGGCTCGGTGAGGCCGAGGACCTGCCGGAAATGATCGCCGCCGGCGCATTCCTGGAGCAGTACCTCACCATCCTCGACGACCGCGGCGCGGTCGACTACTCCGACCTGATCCGCCGGGCCACGATCGAGGCCACCGTGCACCGCGAGGAGTTGCGGGCCGAGTTCGCCCACGTCTTCGTCGATGAATACCAAGACACCGATTCGGGCCAGGTCGCGTTGCTTCAGGCGATCGCGGGTGATGGGCGCGACCTGGTGGCGGTCGGCGATCCGCACCAGTCGATCTATGCGTTCCGGGGGGCGGAGGTTCGCGGGATCCTCGACTTCCCGACCGTGTTCGCGCATGCCGACGCCACCCCGGCCGACGTCGTGGCGCTCGGCACGACCCGTCGGTTCGGCCCGCGGATCCTGACCGCCGCCCAGCGCGTCGCCGGACGCATCGGCCTGCCGGGCAGCATCCCCGAGGCGGCGCGCGAGGCCTTCCTGTCGCCGACCGCGGTGGCCGGTGAGCACGGCGAGGGCCGGGTCACGGTGTGCACCTTCGACAGCGACCGCGCCGAATCCGAGCATCTGGCCGACCTGCTGCGCCGGGCCCACCTCGAGGACGGCATCGACTGGGACCAGATGGCGGTGCTGGTGCGTTCGGGTCGCAACTCGATCCCCGCACTGCGGCGTTCGCTGGGTGCGGCCGGCGTACCCGTCGAGGTGGCCAGCGACGACCTGCCGCTGGTCCGCGACCCGGCAGCGCTCCCGCTCATCGACGCCTTGCGCGTCGTGCTCAACCTCGACAACCACGACCCCGACCACGTCGACCACATCGACGCGGCGCGGGCCGAGGCCCTGCTGACCGGCCCCTTGGGTGGTCTCGACGCCGGCGACCTGCGTCGGCTGGCGCGGCACCTGCGCGCCCACGAGAAGCAGGTCGCGGCCGAGGCCGGACGGGTGCCCCGGCACTCCCGTGAGCTCGTGCGCGAGGCAGTGGTCTCACCACAGGTGCTGGAGGGACTCCAGGCGACCGAGGTCGACCGTGCCCGCGCTGTGGCCCAACTGATGGCACGCACCCGTGACCAACTCGAGGCCGGTGCCAGCGCCGAAGAACTCCTGTGGTCCCTCTGGTCGGGGACGGGGTGGCCCGAGCGGCTGCGGCGTTCGGTGGAGTTCGGCGGCGGGACCGCCCGGCGCGCGCACCGCGATCTCGACTCGATCTGCGCGCTCTTCGAGGCGGCCGCCCGGGCCGAAGAGACACGCGACCGGGTCGGCGCCCGCGAGTTCCTGGCGACGCTGATCGCCCAGCAGATCCCGGCCGACACCCTCGCCGAACGCGGCGCTCGCGGCTCGGCCGTACGTCTCCTGACCGCCCACCGCGCCAAGGGTCTCGAGTGGCGGTTGGTGGTCGTGGCCCACGTCCAACAAGACGGCTGGCCCGACCTTCGCCGCCGAGCCACGCTGCTCGGTGCCGACCGGATCGGCACCGACGGCCTGGTGCCCGCCACCACGACCCGCGAACTGCTCGTCGAGGAACGTCGGCTGTTCTACGTCGCCTGCACCCGGGCCCGGGAGCGGTTGATCGTGACCGCCGTCGCCTCACCCGACGACGACGGTGAGCAGCCGTCGCGATTCATCGGCGAACTCGGTCGCGAGATCGAGGAGATCATCGGGCGCCCCGAGCGGACGCTGTCGCTGGGCGGTCTGATCAGCGAGTTGCGTCGTACGACCGCCGACCCCGACACCTCACCCGCGCTGCGCCAGGCAGCCGCCAAGCGGCTGGCGAGGCTCGCGCGCGAGAGCGTCGGTGAGCGGGCCCTGGCGCCGGCCGCCGATCCCTCGACGTGGTGGGGCACCCGCGCCGCCACTCGGTCGGTGACGCCGCTGCGCGACCCCGACCAGCCGCTACCGGTCTCGGCCAGCCTTCTCGACGGGCTCGGCACCTGCCCGACCCAGTGGTTCCTCTCCCGTGAGGCGGGAGGCGTCACCCGGGCTCATCAGTCGGCCAACCTCGGTGAATTGGTGCATGCGTTGGCCCAACGGATCGCCAGCGGCGAACTCGACACCGGTTCGAGTGGCCCCGACGAGGTGGCCGGTCTGATGGAGCACGTCCGCGAGGTCTGGGACCGCATGGAGTTCCGCACCCCCTGGTCACGAGGCCGCGAACTCCAGCGGGTCGAAGCCGCTCTGGGTCGCTTCCTGGAATGGCACCACGCCAATCCGCGGGAGGTGATCGGCATCGAGCAGGAGTTCCGCACCGAACTCGATCTGCCCGACGGGCAGCGGATCCGCCTGGCCGGCTTCGCGGATCGACTCGAGCTCGACAGCGACGGCCACGTGGTGGTCGTCGACCTCAAGACCAGCCGCGACAAGCTGAGCCGACCAGACGTCGAGAAGCATCTCCAACTCGGCCTCTATCAGTTGGCCGTCGACCGGGGTGCGGTCGACGACCTCGAGGCCCTCGCGGATCGGCCGGCGAGATCGGGGGGTGCCGAGCTGGTCCAGTTGGGCCTGCGTGAGGGCCCCCCGCAGGCAGTGGTCCAAGCTCAGGCGCCGCACCAGGACGAGGGTCCCGAACGCGCCGCGCTCGACGGTCACCTGATGCAGGCGGCCCGCCTGCTGCGCGCCGAGGAGTTCCCCGCCGTGGTCGGAGTTCAGTGCCGCACCTGCTCGTTCGAGTCGATCTGCCCCGCGCAGAGCGCCGGGCACGTGGTGGCCCAATGAGTCAGACCACAGCGCCCCGCGCGGCCACGACGCGCCAGATCAACTCGGCCGAGGAACTAGCGGCGGCCATGCGCCTCGACTGGGTGCCCAGCGACCAGCAGTGGGCGGCCATCTCGGCGCCGTTGGAACCAGCCGTTGTGATCGCCGGAGCCGGCTCGGGCAAGACCACGCTGATGGCGGCCCGGGTCGTCTATCTGGTGCTCACCGGCGCCGTACGTTCAGATCAGGTCCTGGGCCTGACCTTCACCACCAAGGCCGCCAGCGAGTTGCGCGGCAGGATCCGTGAGGCCCTGCTCGCCGCGGGAGCCCTCGCGGAGCCGGTGGCTCCGGCCGGGAGCGGCGAAGACGTCGAGGAGGTCCTGGAGCCGACCGTCGCGACCTACCACGCGTTCGCCGCCGGGCTCCTCACCGATCACGGCCTGCGGATCGGACACGAGCCCGACACCCGGGTGATCACCGATGCGGCCCGCTACCAACTCGGCGCCCGCGTCGTCGACCGCTACCAGGGGCCGGTCGAACAACTCACCGATCACCCCGAGACGGCGATCCAGAACCTCCTGGCGCTCGACTCGGCGATGAGTGAGCACCTCGTCGACATCGAGCGAGTCCGCGCGTTCGACGCCGCCGAACGCCTCGGGTTCGTCTCGGCCTACGAGGATGAGGTGGCGGGCAAGAACCGCAAGACCTACCTCGAGGCCATCGGCAAGGCCCTCAGCGCCATCGACCGCCGCGCTGAACTCCTCGGCCTGGTCGAGTCCTATCGCAGGCTCAAGGCCGACCTGGGGTTGATGGACTTCTCCGACCAGATCGAACTCGGTGCCCGGTTGGCGACCCTGCAGCCCGAGGTGGGGGCGGTCGAGCGCGAGAAGTTCCGGGTGGTGCTGCTCGACGAGTACCAAGACACCTCGGTGGCCCAGGCGATCATGCTGTCGCGGATCTTCTCCGGCCCCGACCCGGCCACCGGCCGCGGACACGCGGTGACCGCCGTCGGCGACCCCAACCAGGCCATCTACGGCTGGCGCGGAGCCTCGGTCTCCAACATCCTCGACTTCCCCCAGACCTTCCCGGCGGCCTCGGGTTCGGTGACGACGTTCCCCCTGACGGTCAACCGACGGTCCGATCGCCGGATCCTGCAGGCCGCCAACGTGCTGGCCGAGCCTCTCTATGCCGCCCACGACTCGGTGGCGCCGCTGGAGGCGAAGCCGGGCGCGGCCGAGGGCACCGTGACCACCGCCGTCTTCGAGACGCACCGCGACGAACTCGCCGCGCTCGTGGCGGGCGTGCGCGAGGCCCACACCGGCGCGGACGGCGGCCGCTGGTCCGACATCGGGGTGCTCACCCGCGACAACGCTCACGCGGCCGAGGTCTTCGATGCGCTGACCTCCGCCGACATCCCCGTCGAGATCGTCGGCCTGTCCGGGCTGTTGCGGCTACCCGAGGTCGCCGAGGTGGTCGCGGTCTTGAGACTGCTCCACGACGTGACCGACAACGCGGCGGTGCTGACCCTGCTCACCGGGCCGCGCTGGGCGATCGGTCCCCGGGACCTGAAGTTGCTGAGTTCGCGCGCCGCCGACATCGCCGGGCGGCGGGGACGCGGTGACTCCCCGGCCTCGATCACCGACCACCTGGCCCAAATTGCTGACGGCATCGATCCCGCCGAGATCCCGTGCCTGGACGACGCGTTGAGCGATCCGGGGGAGGCGGCCTACTCGCCCGAGGCCCGTGAACGCTTCGGCCTGCTGGCCCGAGAGTTGCGGATGCTGCGCTCCCACGTCGGTGAACCACTGCTCGACATCGTGCGGCGGATCATCGACACCACCGGCGCCGACGTCGAACTCGCCTCCGCGGTCAGTTCGGCCGCGCCGGCCCGACGCGACAACCTCGACCTGTTCGTCCGCGCGGTCGCCGACTTCCAGGCCGTCGACGGCGATGTGACGCTGCCGGCGCTGTTGGCCTATCTGACCGCCGAGGACGACCAAGGCAACGGTCTCGACGTCGCCACCCCCACCGCAGCCGACTCGGTCAAACTCCTCACCGTCCATCGCGCCAAGGGGCTCGAGTGGGGCTCGGTGTTCCTCGTGGGGGTGTGCGAGACCCGGTTCCCCAGCAACCGTTCGCGGACGCTGTGGACCTCCTCGCCCAGCGTGCTTCCCGCGCCGTTGCGTGGTGACGCGCAGGACCTGCCGCAGTTGGCCGGCTACGACAAGGCCGCGCTCGACCAGTACCGCGCCGACACCCGCCGCTACGACATCACCGAGGAGCGGCGCCTGGGCTATGTCGCCTTCACACGGGCCGCGCACGCGCTCTCGGTCACCTCCTACTGCTGGACCCCCAAGCCCACGCCCCTGGGCCCCTCGGAGTACCAAGAGGTCATCCGCGATCTGTTGGTGCAGTGGGGCGAACCCGCTGCGGCGTGGCTGGTCAAACCCGACCGCAGCGACCCGAACCCCTACGCCGGTGACGACCCCTCGGTCCCATGGCCCACGACCGGGGTGGGTGCCGAGGCCGAGCGTCGTCTCGAAGCGGCTCGGTTGGTGCGCGCGAGCGACCCGGACGCCGAGGATGACGGGCTCGACATGCTCGAGGCGGCCCGCGTCGCCGACTGGGACGCCGAGATCGAGCGGTTGGTCGCCGAGGCTCGTGCCGAGCGAGCCAGCGAGATCGACGTCCTGCTGCCGGGCAGCCTCTCGGCGTCCTCGTTGCTTCGCCTCGGCGAGGACTCCGAGGCGTTCGCGCGTGAGTTGGCGCGCCCGATGCCGCGGCCGCCGAGCCGCGCGGCCCGCTTCGGCACCCTGTTCCACGCCTGGGTCGAGGGCCGGTTCGCGCAGCAACCGTTGCTCGACCCCGATGAACTCCCGGGCCGCGCCGACCTGGGCATCGACGACGCCGACGACCTCGATGCTGTGATCGCCTCGTTCGAGGCGGGTCCTTTCGCCGACCGGGTGCCGCACGCCGTCGAGGCGGCGTTCGCGTTGGTGTTGGACGCCCAGGTGGTCCGCGGTCGGATCGACGCCGTCTATGTCGATCCCGCGGTCGGCCCCGCGGCTGAGGACGGCTGGTTGGTCGTGGACTGGAAGACCAACCGCGCCGCCACCGCCGACCCGCTTCAACTCGCGATCTATCGGGTGGCGTGGGCCGAACTCATGGGGGTCGAGCTCGAGCGGGTGCGAGCGGGGTTCTACTACATCCGCACCGGACAACTCGTCGAACCCGAGGACCTGCCCGACCGGGCCGGCCTCGAGCGGCTGCTGGCGCTCTGAGACCGGCGCTCCGAGGTGGGCGCTTAGGCTCGGGGTGTGGACTACCCGCATCAGCGAATGGCGGCCGCGGCGCACGATCGCGCGGGCCTGCGGCGTTCGGACGAGGCCTGGCTCGAGGAGCGGTGGGCCGACCCCGAGACCCGGGTGCTGGTGATTGCGGGCACCCGGGTGCGACCTGTCGACGGTGCCCTGGCGTGGGTGTCGGCGGCCGAGGCCCCCGAGGGGTTGCGGGTGCTACTGGGCGAACGCGACGGGCGTTCGTGGTTCGCGGTGATCACCCGTGCCGAGGGCGCCAGCATCGACGCGGGCTGGTTCCCGCTGCGGGGACTGCTGCCGCACCTGGCCGATCAGGAGATCGCCGCCGCACCCCTGGTCTTCCACGCCCTGGGCATCGCGGAGTGGATCTTCGCGACCCGGTTCTGCCCCCGCTGCGGTGGTGGCCTCGAGGTGCAGAAGTCGGGCCACGAGATGGTGTGCACCGCCTGCGGCAAGTCCCAGTTCCCCCGCACCGATCCCGCGGTGATCATGATCGTCGCCGCCGGTGAGCCCGGGGCCGAGGACGAGCGCTGTCTGCTCGGCCGCCAGGCGATCTGGCCCGAGGGCCGCTACTCCACGCTCGCGGGCTTCTGCGAACCGGGGGAGACGCTCGAGGACGCCGTACGTCGTGAGGTCCTGGAGGAGACCGGCGTTCTCGTCGGGGCGGTGGAGTACTTCGGCAACCAGCCCTGGCCGCTCCCGGCCAGCCTGATGCTCGGCTTCCTCGGTCGTGCCGAGTCGACGGAGATCACCGTCGATCACGACGAGATCGAGGACGCTCGGTGGTTCACCCGCGCCGAGATGAAGGCCGAGGCCGAGGCCGGCACCCTGGTCCTCCCCGGCGGCGTCTCCATCAGCCGCTCCCTGGTCGAGCACTGGTACGGCGGCCCGCTCCCGGGCCACTGGTGAGTGTGTGACGGGGGTCGTTCGGTTTCCCCGGCTGACCGGGGAAACTGGCACTTGTCAGGTGTTACAACACCTGACAAGCACCAGAGTCACCCGACCAGGTCGTGTGTCCTTCGGTTTCCCCGGCTGACCGGGGAAACCGAACCGGCGGTGACCCA
This sequence comes from Nocardioides sp., assembly GCA_041581495.1. Taxonomy (GTDB): domain Bacteria; phylum Actinomycetota; class Actinomycetes; order Propionibacteriales; family Nocardioidaceae; genus Nocardioides. Next base: position 11,558 of record JBFIDC010000016.1, read on the forward strand.
GCCCAGGGCTCGGCTGAACGCCGCCATCGACGTACATCGGGCGTTGAACCCGCCTGCCCCGCCGAAACTGGTGCCTACCCGCTAATCCTTTAGCGGGGATGAATGAGTTTCACCGGGTACCCGGTGAAACTCACCCGGCCAGCGCCGCCAACTTGTCCTTCACCTGCACCAACGAGGGGTTGGTCTGCGCGGTGCCGTCGGCGAAGACCAGGGTGGGGACGGTCTGGTTGCCGTTGTTGACGGACTCGACGATCTGCGCAGCGGTGGGGTCCTGCTCGATGTCGACGACATCGAAGGCGATGCCCTCGCGGTCCAGTTGGCTCTTGAGGCGGTGGCAGTACCCGCACCAGGGGGTGCTGTACATGGTGAAGCTCATCAGTGGCTGTCCGTTCGGGCATCTAGGGTGACCTGTTGGTACGACAACTACCCGAACGCCCTCGTTTGTTCCAGGAGACCCTCCGCCCCATGACCGACCTGCTCTCCGCACTCGACCCCGAGCAACGCCAGGTCGCCGAGGCGCTGCGCGGCCCGGTCCGGGTGCTCGCGGGGGCCGGCACCGGCAAGACCCGGGCGATCACCCACCGCATCGCCAACGGCGTGGCCTCCAACGTCTATGCACCCCACGAGGTGCTCGCGGTCACCTTCACCACCCGCGCGGCCGGTGAGATGCGCACCCGGTTGCGTGCGCTCGGCGCCGGGGGAGTCCAGGCCCGCACGTTCCACTCCGCCGCGCTGCGCCAACTGCGCTACTTCTGGCCGCACGTCCACGGCACCGAGCTGCCGCAGTTGATCGAGTCCAAGATCGGCCTGCTCGCGGCGGCCGCACGCCGCCAGCGACTGGGCGCCGACCAGGCGTTGCTGCGCGATCTGGCCTCCGAGATCGAGTGGGCCAAGGTCAGCAACGTCGGCCCCGGCCAGTACGTCGCGGCCGCAGCCACCCGCAACCGCTCGGTCACCGGGCAGACGCCCGAGGCCGTGGCCCGGCTCTTCGATGCCTACGAGGACGAGAAACGCTCCCAGGGCCGCATGGACATGGAGGACGTGCTGCTCCTGATGGCCGGCCTGCTCGCCGAAGACGAACGCGTGGCGGCCCAGGTCAGACGGCAATACAAGTGGTTCGTGGTCGACGAGTTCCAAGACGTCTCCCCGATCCAGTCGGCGCTTCTGGACCTGTGGCTCGGCGGGCGCGATGAGATCTGCGTGGTGGGCGACCCCGCGCAGACGATCTATTCCTTCGCCGGCGCCAACGCCGACTACCTGCGCGACTTCCCCGCCAAGTTCCCCGGCGCCACGTCGGTGGAGTTGGTGCGCAACTACCGCTCGACTCCCCAGGTGATCGAGGCCGCCAACCGACTCCTGGCCGGTACTCCGAGCCAGGGGGTGGCGCTGCGGGCTCAGCAGCCGCCGGGCGCCGAGGTCCGGATCGCCGAGCACAGCGACGAGCCCGCCGAGGCGGCAGCCGTGGCGACGCGCATCGAACAGCTCCGCGGGGCCGGCCAGCCGCTCGCCGAGGTCGCGGTGCTCTTCCGCATCAACGCCCAGTCCGAGACCTTCGAGGATGCCCTCAGTGCCCGCGGCATCCCCTACGTCATCCGCGGGGCCTCCCGCTTCTTCGACCGGCCAGAGGTCCGCGAGGCGGTGACCCGGATCCGCGGTGCCGCCCGCTCCGGTGAGACCGAGGGCGCCGGCCTCGCCGACACCGTGCGGGCCACCCTGGCCGGCATGGGGTGGACCGACCAGCCGCCGCAGGCGCGTGGTCAGACCCGCGACCGGTGGGAGTCCTGGCAGGCGCTGATGGACCAGGCCAGCGAGTTCGCCCGCGGCGGGGGAGACCTCAACGCCTTCGTCGACGACCTCGACCGCCGGGCGAGCGAGCAGCATGCTCCGGTGGCCGAAGGCGTCACGTTGGCGACCTTCCACGCCGCCAAGGGCCTCGAATGGGACGCGGTCTTCCTCTGTGGACTCCAGGACGGCACCTTGCCGATCACCTATGCCGACACTCCGGCCGCGATCGAAGAGGAGCGCCGTCTGCTGTACGTCGGTATGACCCGCGCTCGCCGCGACCTCAGTCTGTCGTGGTCGCTGGCGCGCCAGCCCGGTGGTCGCGGCTCCCGCAAACCGAGCCGGTTCCTCGGCCCGGTCCTGCCCGACTCGCTGCTCGAGGCCTCCCCGGCCCGGGCCAAACGCGGCAAGCGCGGTGCCCGCAACTGCCGCGAGTGCGGTCTGCCGCTGGCCACCGGCGCGGAGAAGAAGGTCGGGCGCTGTGCCAACTGTCCGGCGTCCTACGACGAAGCGCTCTTCGAGCGACTGCGTGACTGGCGCAAGGGGCGCGCCGAGGAGGAGTCGGTGCCGGCCTACGTCGTGTTCAGCGACGCGACACTGCAGTTGATCGCCGAACTCAAACCGACCTCCGAGTCGACCCTGCTGAGCATCTCGGGGATCGGCCCCCAGAAGCTCGAGCGCTATGGCGAGGACGTGCTCGCCCTGGTCAACGAGTCCGCTGCCTAGGCGTACCCCTAGGCGTCCGCGCGCCCCGCTTCGGCGGCTGGCAGAAACTCGTCGAGAAATAGTCATTAAATGGTTTGCCCATGACATTCCCGAGGCGCTACCGTCACTCTCGACAACAAATGTGCGCCACTCGGAACTGACAACTCCGGGCGCCCGACCGCACCGAAGGAGGTGGACCACATGAGCAACATCATTTCCCGCCAGACGGCTCAGATCACTGTGACGATCCCGTCCACCTTTGGCATGCCTGCATGTGGTCGCGCCTACGCCGCCACCGGTATCGCCGGCGTCGATGTGGTTCGTGTCAAGGGACACCTGGGCCTCGCTGGCCGCACCAATGTCCCGGGGACCTCTGCCTGGAGTCCACCGATCTGTTGAGAGATCAACACATCGGCTCACCTCCAGGCCGCGGAACCCGACAGGGATCCGCGGCCTTTGTGTTTGTCCAGGGCTCCACTCACGTCAGGCGAAGCACATCTTCATCAACCGAACAACCAGACCCGAGCAAGACCACCGCGATCAAGGTGAACAGAAGGAGGTGAAACACATGACCATCAGCGTCCTCGACGACCAGTTCCTCCAAGGCGACCCCTTCGGAGGCTCACTGGACACATCGCTGGACTCTTCTCTGGACTCTTCCTTGGGCAGCCTGCACGACAGGGCAGGCGCAGTGGACGACGAGAAGCTGCCGTGCCGGGCGAACAACCCGGAACTGTGGTTCGCAGAGTCGCCCAGCGACGTGGAGTACGCCAAGGCCCTGTGCGCGGACTGTCCGGTCCGTGAGCTCTGCCTCGACGGTGCGCTCGAGCGCCGCGAGCCGTGGGGCGTCTGGGGCGGTCAGCTCTTCCTACAGGGAGTGGTGATCCCCCGCAAGCGTCCCAGGGGTCGTCCCCGCAAGAACGCCGTCGCCGCCTAGCGACGAGGCCGGCACCGACCCAGCGAGACCAGAAAACCAACGATGTCTCAAACCAATTCTCGAACCGAAATCAGGAGCACCACCATGAACCTCATGAACGAAGACCTAGCGCGCGCGCAGATGTCCGCGCGCCTGGGAGAGGCGCAGCAGTTGCGGCGTGGCCACCAGTTGGCCCGTTCTCGCCGACTCAGCCGCAGGGCTGAGCAGGCAGCGCAGCAAGCGCGTCTCGCCCTTGCCCGCGCTCTCTAGACCTCGTTGGGAGAACTCGGCCGGCCCCGCACCCGGGGCCACCCACGCCGAGCGCCCTCTTCGAGACACCCTGATCGCGGGTGGAAACCGAGCCGGATCCTTCGGGATCCGGCTCGGTGACATTTCAAGCCCTTAGGCTCAGACCATGACCACCTGCGACTTCTGTGGTCGCCAGGAGCCCGACGAGGCTAAGACCCTGACCTGGTCGACCTCGGTCGAGAACGGCCGCCAACGCAACTACTGCGAGACCTGCTCTCGTGAGCATCTGCGCGCGATGGAGGGCAAGCTCGACAGCGAGTACTGGTGACTCACCCGGCCAGCGCATCGCCCCAGGCGCACCCGCACCCCGGATGGCGCAACCACCGCCGCGCCGCAGTGGTCGCGGTGGCAGTGACCTCATAGGTCGCCGACCACGACGCGGGCTCGAGGGCGCGGGTGAAGGCCACCACGTCGCGGACGGCGAGGGCCAGCGCGACCGCGCGCAGGCTCGGCTCGGCGCGGGTCGGGACGAGAGGCGGCGCGGTGGCGGCCTGCTCGACCACGAGCCCACGGCGGGGGTCCTGGAGGCTCAGATGGGCATCAACGCAACGCAGGCACGCGGTGTGGCCCGGGACCACGAACGGGCCGATCTGGATCGCGGTGCCGCGGTCGCGCACCAACAGATGCGCGACGTCGTCGCGCACCCACGGGTCGACCCGCTCCCGGCTGAGCTCGCCCTCGACCATCACCACGATGACGCCGGCCCGGGTCTTGCGGGTCGGCCCACGCAACCCCGCCTGCGCGAGCATGGCGGCCAACTGGGCGGCGTCCTCGGCCTCGGCCTCCACGGCGACCCGAGGCGGGGCTGCGCGCGCGGTGGTGACCGCCGGGCTGACCAGTCCGGCCTCCTCGATCGCAGACAACGCCAACTGCGCCTCCCGGCTCAGGCGGCGGGGGCGGCGACCCACCGCCAGCGCCTCGACCAGGGCCCGCACGTCGGGCCGGTCGGGCAACACCACCCGTCGCGGCGGATCGATCCCGAGTTGGAGGTGGTCCTCATCGCGTCGGACCAGCCTCAGGCCGGGCAGCAGTCGACCCGCGGCCGGGGTGGGGTGGTCCTGCTCGTGCCCACGCTGCGGGGCGCCTCGATTAGCCATGGCGCCACGTTCACACGAGCCGGCCCCGTCGCGCCGAGGTTGTCCACAGGGTCCAGAAATCACAAACGACGGCGCCCCATGGGGACGCCGCCGCTCGTTGGATACTCGGTGCGGCTCAGGCCTTGCCGAGGATCCGGTTGAGGTTGGTGCCGCACTCGGGGCACACGGCCTTAGCCATGCGCGTGCCCTTGTCGTTCACCCGAACCTCGCCCGATGCTTCGCGCTTGGCCTTGCACTTAACGCAGTAGAATTCACCGCTCCAGGTCTCCGCCATGACGGCCTCCTTGGTCTGTTGTTATCTGGGTCGTCGCGACGGGGAATGATGAGGAAGCCCGCCGGGGGTCCCGCGATTGCTCTTGGGACCTATTTGAGCGTACGCCACGCCTGGGGCGGGGCAAGTCAGGCGGTCGGCGTGCCGTAATTTCAAGTTATGACCTCCGTACTGACCGAACTGGCCCATTTGAGGGTCGAACGCCCCGCTGAGGGCGTCGTCGTGATCACCTTGGACAACCCCGACATGCGCAACGCGATGTCGGCGGAGATGACCGAATCCTGGGTCCAGAGCATCGATGCACTGGCCGCTGACCGGTCGGTGCGCGTCGTGGTGGTCACCGGCGAGGGCGCCGCCTTCTGCTCGGGTGGCAACACGTCGTGGATCGCCAGCGAACCCGACGCGAGCGTCGACCACCTGCGCACCCGGATGATCGCGTTCTATCGCGCCTGGCTCTCGATCCGGCGGCTGGAGGTCCCCACCATCGCCGCGATCAACGGTGCGGCCATCGGCGCGGGCCTGTGCCTCGCGTTGGCCTGCGACCTGCGCTATGCCGCCGGCGGGGCCAAGATGGGCGTGCCGTTCGTCAAGCTGGGCATGCACTCCGGCATGGGTGGCACCCACCTGCTTCCCGAGGTGGTCGGCCAGGCGCACGCCAAGGACCTGCTGCTGACCGGACGCGTGATCGAGTCCGAGGAGGCCCTGCGCATGGGGTTGGTCAACGGGGTCCTCGACCGCGACGGGTTCGCCGACGGGGTGCTCGAGATCGCTCGGGGCATCGCCGCCGGGGCGCCGATCGCGACCCGCCTGACCACCTTGGCCCTGCGCGACGGTGGGCACAGCGACCTGGAGAGCGCCCTGCAGTGGGAGGCGCTGGCTCAGCCGATCACCTTGGCCACCGCGGACCTCCACGAGGGCATCGCGGCCAGCCAGGAGAAGCGGCCACCGGTCTTCCGCGACCGCTGAGCCAGCGTCGGCGGACCCAGAAATCGGCGGACCCAGAAATCGGCGAAGCCCCCGTGTCTGGTGAAACGAGACCTGCCTTCCCCTTGCCGATCTCGCTCGCCGGGCCCGGGGGCCTCGTCTGGGACGCCACGCTAGGGAGTGGGTCCGGGCCGGGTCAACGCCGAGCCACCCCTGCCTGTGGACAAAGGTGTGGACGAGACTGTGCATAAGGCCCAGGGGGTGTGGATGAGCCCTCACAGGCTTGGGATGACCTTGTGGAACGAATTGTGTAAAACGGGCCGGAGTGCCCTCTGACCTGCGCAAACGCATTCCCCCGGCTGTGGAGGAAAAATAGTTGGGCGTTGTGCGACGGGCCACACCCCAGGCCGCGGTCGTCGATCTGACTAGTCTGACCAGGTGCCCAACCCGCCCCCCGGTTCGCCAGCGGGCGAACCCTACGAGTTGGGGCCGGTCGCGGCGTTGCGCCGGATCGCGTTCTTGCTGGAGCGGGGTCGCGAGGAGACCTACAAGGTCAAGGCCTACCGCAACGCGGCCGCCGCGATCCTGCCGCTCGGGGACGACGCCGTGGCGCAGGCGGTCGCCGCCGGCACCCTGACCGACCTGCCGGGCGTGGGTTCGAGCACCGCCAAGGCCATCGCGGCCGCGGTGCATGGCCGGACCCCGGAGCGACTGGCCGAACTCGAGGCGACCTACGGCGGTCCGCTGACCCGCGGCGGTCACGACCTGCACGCCCTGCTGCGCGGCGACCTGCACTCGCACTCCGACTGGTCGGACGGGGGTTCGCCGATCGAAGAGATGGCCTTCACCGCCATGGAGTTGGGGCACGAGTACCAGGTGCTCACCGACCACTCGCCGCGACTGCGCGTGGCCAACGGCCTCTCGGCCGAACGACTCCAGCGGCAACTGGGCGTGATCGAGGCCGTCAACGAGCACCTGGCTCGCGGCGGGGCCGACTTCACGCTCCTCAAGGGCATCGAGGTCGACATCCTCGACGACGGCAGCCTCGACCAGACCGACGAGATGTTGGCCAAGCTCGACGTGCGGGTGGCCAGCGTGCACAGCAAACTCGCCATGGACGCCGCCCCGATGACCAGCCGAATGGTCGCGGCGGTACGCAACCGGTTCACCAACGTCCTGGGGCACTGCACCGGCCGCCTGGTCACCGGCGGGCGCGGCACCCGTCCGCCCTCACAGTTCGACGCCAAGGCGGTCTTCGAGGCCTGCCTCGAGCACGACGTGGCGGTCGAGATCAACTCTCGCCCCGAGCGCCGCGATCCGCCCACCAAGCTGCTCGAACTGGCCCGTGACATCGGCTGCGTGTTCGCCATCGACTCCGATGCTCACGCGCCCGGCCAACTCGACTTTCTCTGGTACGGCGCCGAGCGCGCCGAGGCCGCCGGGATCGATCCGGATCGGATCGTCACCACCTGGCCGCGGGACCGGCTCCTGGCCTGGGCCACCAAAACCTAGTTACATTGCTCACATGGGTGAGTTGGCCGACGTCGAAGTGCGCCGTTCCAAGCGACGCCGGCGCACCGTCTCGGCCTATCGGGACGGCGAGCGGATCGTCGTGCTGATCCCCGCCACCATGAGCACCCGCGAGGAAGCGGAGTGGGTCGAGACGATGGTGGCCAAGGTCGAGAAGTCCGAGCGCAGCGTCCTGCAGAGCGATGAGGACATCTGGGAGCGCGCCATGTCGCTCAACGACCGCTACTTCGGCGGGTTGGCGATGCCGAACTCGATTCGCTGGGTCGCCAACCAGAAGTCACGGTGGGGGTCCTGCACCCCCGGCGACCGCTCGATCCGGTTGTCCAAGCGGCTGCAACCGATGCCGTCGTGGGTGGTCGACTACGTCATCGTCCACGAGTTGGCCCACCTGCTGGAGCCGGGTCACGGAGAGTCCTTCTGGGGCTGGGTGGAGCGCTACCCGCACGCCGAACGCGCCAAGGGCTACCTGCTGGGCTGGTCGGCCGCCGCCCGCGTCGCGCCGCCCCCGGGCAACGAGGACGACTGAACTCAGTCGTCCTCGTCGAGCAGGGCGCGCAGCCCGGCGTCGAAGTCGTCCTCGCTGAGTTCGTCGGGAGCCCCGGCGTCCTCACGGAACCCGAGCGGGTCGTCGAGGTCGGCGTCGGTGGGCAGCAGGTGGGGGTGCATCCACACCCCGTCGCGGGCCTCGGTGCCCTGGCGGGTTCGCAGCGAACCCCACAGGGTCGAGGCGTCCCGCAATCGTCGCGGCCGCAGTTCGAGCCCGACCAGGGAGGCGAAGGTCTGTTCGGCGGGGCCACCGGCCGCCCGGCGGCGACGGAAGGCCTCCTGGAGTTTGCCGGCGCTGGGCATCCGCTCGGCGGTCGCCTGTCCGACGATCTCGTCGACCCAACCCTCCACCAGGGCGAGCACCACTTCGAGGCGGGAGAGCGCGGCCTTCTGGGCCGGCGAATCGGGCAACTCGAACATGCCGCTGTCGAGGAGTTGCTGCATCGAGTCGGGGTTGCCCAACGTCGAGGGGTCGATGCCCTGCATCTGCTCCTCGACCCGACGCTGGATGCTCTCGACGTTCACCTCGAGCCCCTGCGCGTAGTCGGTGACCGCTCCCAACACGTGGTCGCGCAGCCACGGCACCCCGGCGAACAGCCGCTGGTGGGCGGCCTCGCGCAGCGCCAGA
>JBFIDC010000017.1:0-20257 GCA_041581495.1 Nocardioides sp.
CGTCGACCGCCGCGGTCGGGCGGGCAACAAGGTGAAGGCCGACCTGAAGTTCAGCGTCCACGGCGACGGCTCCTATGCCGCCGGCGCGCGGGGCTTCCACGTGATCGCGCCGACCGATCGCAAGCCCTGGACCCACGACATCTTCAAGCCGTCTCGTCGACTCGCGCGGATCACCAAGGCCGCGCTGATCGCCAAGGGCGTGCCGGTCGCCAACTACATCGCTGGTGGCGATGGCCTCGACTTCCGCAGCGACCTCGGCACGCTGAACCTCTCCGACGTCCCGACCGTGCTGGTCGAACTGGGCAACATGTTGAACCGCGCGGACGCCAAGGCGATGACCTCGGCCAAGGGACAGACGCGCTATGCCGCCGCGCTGACCCGGGCAGCGAGGTTGTTTCTGCTACGCCTCGCTTGAGGGTTCCGCTGCACCGCGCGCACCCTCGGCGGGCGCGGGTTCTTTCATTTCGTGGCGACACTCCACGATGGCGCGGAAGTAGGCGACCACGGATCCGGCGATGGTCACGCCGGTCACCGCCCAGGCGGCCGCGATGGCTCCGCTCACGGACGCAGCCAGCGCGGCGGCCACCAGGTGCAAGATCGCGACCGTCATCAACAAGCGTCCGGTGAAGCGATTGGCGGCCCGCGATCGTGCTTGGAGGAAGGTCACCACGAGCCCGGCGAAGCCAACCGCCACCGCGCACAAGCAGAGCACCCGGAGCACCGGCACCGTTGCTGCGTAGTCCTCTCCGACCAAGCGGGGGAGCAGACCCGCACCGGCCGCGGTCACCGCGGCGATGAACGCCACGGGAGCGGTGCCGAAGACAGTGCCCACCAACAGTTGACGTTGGCTCACTGTGGCTTGCCGGGCGATCCGGGGGAAGGCCACTTGCGCCGCCGCGGCAGTCACCAGGTTCATCGGTCGCACGAGCCTGGCCGGCAGGGCGTACAAGCCGCCCGTCGTTGCGCTGATGACGGTAATCACGACAACGTCCATGTCTCGCAGTTGTCCGCCAAGTTCGGTCCACCAGAAGCCGAAGTCGAAGGAGACCTCTCCCGCAGGGCGGCGCCCCGGCCACAACGGACGCGCCCACTGCACCGCCCGCGAGCGTCCAGTGAGGTAGGCCAACACCGAACCCGCAGTCAGAGACAACGACCAGGCCCATGTGACATCGAGGTCTGCGGCCAGTGCTGCGATGAGAACAAGCACCACCGGGGCTCGACGCCAAAGGTAGGAAGGCATCAGTTCGTGGGCGCGGCCGTCGGTCAAGGAGATGGCGTTCCACAGCGAGGTCAACTGCTCGAAGACCAGCCACACCGACAGCGGTGCCAACGCCGCGAACAGTTCGTGCCCAGTCAGTAGCCACGCGCCGACGCAGGACAGGAGCCACAGCAGGGCGCTAGTGAGAGTGAATCTGCGCCACACCCAGAAGACGGCGGGGAGGTTGGGGTCATCGGCGTCCTGGGCCCGGAGGAACTGCATCTTGCGGACCAGGCCGAAGCCATTGAGCACGACCACGGCCATCACCAGGACATTGGCAGTGGCGACACGCGCGAAGTCGGAGGGCGCCAGGCCACGTGCCAGTAGCACGATGATGACCAACTGCAAGGCCGCGGCGACGATCTTGCTCGAGAACGACCACCCGAGTTGCTTGAAGAAGCCCCGGCCGATGCGCAGGTTGACCATCAGGGCCTAGAAATCGGGTTCGCCGAAGGCGCGTACGTGAGGGATCGGCTGACCATCCACGTCGAGCATCGTGAACTTCGGCTTGGGCCAGTCGTAGGCCTCGGGCCAGGCCAACACGGAGGGTTCGCACCTCGTCAGGATTGACTGCAGCATGTCCGCGGGGTCGGCGAAGTCCGCCGGCCGAAGCGGTTCAGAAATCGTGACCTCTTGGTCGTGGCCGCTGGTGTGCCGTGCGGTCAGCAAGACCATCGGGGTCTCGGTCTCGAAGGCGATCCGCACCCCGCCGGATGGGCCGAGCAAGTCGCGCCCCAAGAATCGAACCTTGGTGCTGCCGGGTTGGTCCACGGCGATCCCCACGGTCTTGCCCTGCGTCACGAGATCTCGGATGCCGGTGTAGCGCAGTTCGGCGGAGACGCATTCGGCACCGCGTTCGGCGACTACGAGGTGGGCAGAGACGTGTACCGGTCGGATCGGTTTGACCATGTCGGGGTGCACCACAACAGTCAGCGGTGGTCCACCGGCCCGCTTGATCGCTCCGAAGGAACCTTCGTAGCGACCGTGGTGGATGAAGCAGAACAGCAGGCCGCCGGTCGGGCCCCGTTCCTTGGTGAGGTTCTCCATGCCCAGCACGGACTGCTTGGTGATCACATCCGGGTGCCAGCGCAGTTCGCGGCGCCACATGACGTACTCGAGGTGGCGTCGAGCAGCGGCATCGAGGTCGGCGTCCGGTTGGCTGGCGCCGAGCAAGAACTCCATTTGAGTGTGCGCGACCTCGAGGAGTTGCGGGTCCCGCTGAACCTTGCGGATACGCCTACGCACGAGAGGGGTGGCCAGGGGCAACGGGGCACGTCGGACCGCGGCGACCGCGGCCTTCTTGATCGCCGACATGGGGATGAGAGTAGGGCTCACGCGCGCGTGTGAACCCCGAATCGCGATGTTGGGCACGGGATGAGGCGAAGATCTCACGCCGACTCAGGTCGCCGGCAACTCGCTCATCGCTCGCAGCACCGGCACGATGCCCGGCACCTCGTGGGTGCGGATCATGCCGGCGCCGCCGAGGCGGGCCAGCACGGTGAAGAACGCCTCGCCGGAGCGGAACTCGTCCTCGAAGAGGTCGAAGCCGTGGGGGACCGACTGGCAGATCGGGACGCCGAGGCGGCGCAGCCGGAACGCGTTGAGCAGGATCGTGGTCTGGTGGGCGATGCGCTCGGCCGGGGTCTGCGGGACGCCGAAGTGGAAGCCGGCGCCGGGGTCGATGACCAGTTGGTGCGCCCCGAGTGTGCGGGCTCGATCGATGCGGCGGGCGAAGCCGGCCAGCATGCCGGGGATCGGGTCCGCGGCCAGGTCGGAACCGTCGAGATCGCGGGCGTTGTCGCCCTCGAGGTGGCACAGCACGACCGCGGCCTCGAACTCCGCGGCCAACTCGAAGACCGGGTCGTCGGCGGTGGAGCCGGTCAGGTTGATGACCCGGGCTCCTGCCTTCAGGGTGGCGCGGACGACGTCGATGTCATAGCTCTCGGTGGAGACGAGGACGCCCTGGTCGGCGAGGCCCGCGATCACGGGAACCAGTTGGTCGATCTGGTCCTGAGCGCTCACCCGGGCAGCGGTGCCGTTGGTGGACTCGGCGCCGACGTCGACGATGTCGGCGCCCTGGGCGGCGAGCACGGTGCCACGGCGGATGGCGGCCGGGATCGACGGCGCGATGCTGGAGCGATAGGTCGAATCCCGCGACAGGTTGACCACGCCCATGATGGCCGCCTTCGCGTCGGTGTCGAAGGTTCGCCCCGCCACCTGGATCGGTGCGACGGGCAGATCGAGGTCGTCGGGATGGGCGGCCGCGAGTTCGGCCAGGGCCTCGAGGCTGATCATGCCGCGCCCTCGGCGTTCGCGGTGCTGGATCGGGGGCGGAGGTAGCGCCCCATCAGGAACCCGTCCTCGGTGAGCACCTGCACCAACTCGAATCCGACGACCGAGGTGAATCCGCGCGTCTCCGGGCTCTGGCGGGTGCCGGCCATCGTGGGGGAGAGCGTGATGTCTGCTTCGTCGACCAGTCCGGCGTCGACCAGGTCGGACAGCAGGGTGGGTCCGCCCTCGCACACGATGCGCCGCAGACCCAGGTCGGTCAACGCCTCGAGGATGGCGCTCGGGTCGGCGAGGTCGACCGGCACGACGTCGCAGAACTGTGCGGCCGCCGCCACGAGGGCCGGGTCGCCGCCCGGGTTGGTCAGGATCAGGGGCCGCAGCGCCGACTCGGCGAAGACCGGCTCGTTCCACGGCAGGTCGAGCGACGCGCTGACGATCGCCAACCGTGGCGCCGGTGCGAGACCCTGGTCCTGGCGGGCCTGCGCGTCCTCGCTCTTGGCCCGCATCGGCCCGTAGCGCTCGGCGCGCATGGTGCCGGCGCCGATCAGGACGGCGTCGGCATGACGGCGTACGGCGTCGAAGACGAGTTTGTCGGCCTCGCCGGAGATCGAACCGCTGAGCCCATCGGGGCCGGCCGCCGCACCGTCGAGAGTCGTCACCATCATCGCCCGGACCCACCGGCGCTCGCTCGGCCAGGGATAGGCCGCCACCACATCCTGCGCCGACAGTGGCCCGCACGCGGCACCCAGGATCATCTCCACGCCACGAATCTAGACCGACGGGCCGAACGGCGGTGCAGGCTGTTCCCCGAGGTCGGCAGGCGTCGTAGGGTGCGAGTCGCCGGCTGGGCGTCGGCCTCGGGATCTGGAGGGGTTCGTTGTGATGCGTCGTGTGGCAGGCCTAGCGGTGTTCGGTCTGCTCGTCGGCACCGCGCCGGCACTGGCCCTGAGTGGAGGCGGTGCGGCCGCCGAATCGCCGGCAAGCAGTGACGACGCCCGGGTGCGGGTGGCGCCGTCGAAGTCGCGCGCGGTCACCATCGACGCGCAGCGGGTGGCGGCCGGTCTGAGTCGGGCACCTGTCGCGGGCCGAACGACGGCGACCCAGGCCTTCGCCGTGCCGACCCCCGACGGCGGCAGGGAACGCTTCGCCCTCCAGCGCACCCAGGTCATGGAGGACGAACTCGCCGCCGACCACCCCGAGATCCACACCTGGTCCGGGCGCTCGCTCGACCACCCGGGCACCACGATCGCGGTCGACGTGACCCCGATGGGGTTCCACGCCTCGGTGCGCGGGGCCGGCGGCCAGCGGGCCTGGTTCGTCGACCCGGCCTACAACCGCCGCGGCACCACCAGGCACCTCGCCTACTACGGCGCGGCGGTCGAGGGCTCGAGTCGGTCGGCGGCCGAGCAGTTCGTGGAACGCGAGGCGCCCGAGATCCGGCGTCGGATGGCCGCACGGGCCAGCACCACACCTGCCAGTTCCACACCTGCCGCCGCGGCCAAGAAGGGCGCCCGGGTCAGCCAACGGATCTATCGCCTCGCCCTGACCAGCGACCCGTCGTACGCCGCCTACTTCGGCTCGGAGAACGTGCTGGCCGAGAAGGTCACCCTGATCAACCGCGTCAACCAGATCTACAACGACGACCTCGGCATCAGCCTGCGCCTGGTCAACGCCACCGATGCGCTCAACCTCGACACCGAGGCCAAGGCGACCGGGCCGGACGGTCCGTGCGGGGCACACCCGTGCTTCGACCCCGCGGACCCCGGCGACCCCAACTCCTACAGCCAACTCGACTTCTGTGATGTCCCGACGCTGGGGCGCAACCGGGTCGTCCTCGGACAACTCGTGGGCGCGAGCAACTACGACGTCGGCCACCTCGCGCTCGGCGTCAACGGTGGAGGCATCGCCTTCCTCGGCGTGGCCGGCTGGGACTACAAGGGCGGCGGCTGCACGGGACTCCCCGAGCCCAAGGGCGACTTCTTCGCCATCGACTACGTCTCGCACGAACTCGGACACCAGTTCGGCGCCAACCACACCTTCGACGGGGTGCAGTACGCCTGCTCGGGCGGCAACCGGGTGCCGAGCACCTCGGTCGAGCCGGGGTCCGGGTCCTCGGTGATGGCCTATGCCGGCATCTGCCTGCACGACGATCTGCAACCGCACACCGACCCCTACTTCAGTCAGCGCACCCTCGACGAGGTCAACCGCTACACCCGCAACGCCACCGACCGGGTCGTCGAGGTGCAGACCGTCACGCTGCGCGGCTTCGGGACCGACGGCGACACCGTCACCCTCGGGTTCCCCGGCACGGCCGACACGGTGGCGCTGACCCGTGGCACCACCTACACCTCGGCCGGCATCGAGGCGGCCATCGAGACGCTGACCGGTCGCAACGTGAGCATCGCGGGTTGGGCCTATGACCCCTACGGCGACTACTTCGCCTACCCGGCACCGGCCACCGCGCCCGACGACACGGGCTTCCAGGTGATCTTCGCGCCCACGACGTTGCCCGAGGCCTACGGCGGTGCCGGCGACGTCCCGGCACTGCAGATCGTGGGTGCTTCGCCGGGGGTGAGCGGATTCGTCGGGGAGACCGCCCAGGGCGGGGTGGCCAACAACACCGGTCGTTCGGTGAGCACCCGCAACCACGCCCCGACGGTCAAGGCGCCCGCGACCCGCAGGATCCCGCTGCGCACGCCGTTCAAACTCAAGGCGCGAGGCTCGGACCCGGACGGCGACTCGCTGACCTACCTCTGGGAGCAGAACGACGACGGCGGATCCGCCGGCACCGCGCTGACCGCCAACCGCAAGACCGACGGGCCGCTGTTCCGGATCTTCGGGCGGCTGGCGCGCGTCACCGACAAGGGTGCCCTCGAGACGCCCTCGCCCAACCAGCACAGCGCCGACGGCGCCAAGGCCCGGGTCTTCCCCGACATGGTCCAGATCATGCGCAACAACACCAACGCCCTGACCGGCAGGTGCCCCGAAGCCGAGCCGGTCCCGTTCGATCTCGGCGAGTACAAGCCGGTGCCGGGCCGATTGGTCGACTGCTTCTCGGAGTTCTTGCCGACCCGGGCCTATCAGTCCAACGCGCTGCACTTCCGGGTCACCGTGCGCGATGGCTACCCCACTGCCGGTGGCGTGGGCTATGACGACGTCACCGTGCGGTTGGCCAAGAACGCGGGCCCGTTCAAGGTCACCTCGCAGAAGAAGAAGGTCGTGCTCCGGGCCGGCAGCACCCGCAAGGTGACCTGGAAGGTCAACGGCACCCGGGCCCTGGCCGAGAAGGTCAAGATCCGGCTCTCGACCAACGAAGGCAAGTCGTGGCGCACCTTGGCCAAGACCACCAACGACGGCCGAGCCTGGGTGCGCATCCCCCGCGTGCGCGCCGGCAAGGCGCGGATCATGGTCGAGGCCGTCGGCAACTACTTCTTCGCGGTCAACCGGTCCTGGTTCAAGATCCGGTGATCCCGGACCGCCAGCCACCTTTGGGTCCGGATTCGGCGGGATCGTGGACCCGAAGGTGACTGGCGATCTCGCGGGCTATGTCCCCAGCCACCCCTGAGCGGCCGGGCCGACCTCGAGCAGAGAGGGGCCGTACCAGGTGAGCAGGCGGCCGCTGACCAGGGCGGTGGGGGTGTGGGCGAACGCCTCGGGGCCGTCCTGCGCGGTGAACACGTAGGGCTCGTCGGGGAGCAGGACGACATCGGCGCCGGCGCCGTCGAGGTCTTCCACTTCGACGTGGGGATACCGCTCGGCGTGATCGGCATAGAGGTTGTGCCAGCCCAGACGGCGCACCAGGTCGCCGGTGAAGGTGTCGCGACCCACCACCATCCACGGGTCCCGCCAGATCGGGATCACGACCCGGTGGGTGATCGGTGGCAGGTCCCGGCACCAGATGCCGCGGGCCTCCTCGAGCCACGCCGGACGGGACCAGCCCAGTGCGTCGATGAGGTTCTCGAGGCTGGTGATCGCCTGGGGCACCGTCTCGATGTCGGTGACCCAGACCACGACGCCTGCCTCGCGGAGGCGGCGGACGTCGAGTTCGCGGTTCTCCTCCTTGTTGGCCACCACGACGTCGGGCGCGAGCGCGGCGATCGCCGTGAGGTCCGGGTTCTTGGTGCCGCGCACGCGCCGCTCCAGGGTCTGGTCGAGGTCCGCCGGGTGGGTGCACCACTCGGTCGCCCCGACCACCGCCGCCCTGTCGACCGAGACCAGCGCCTCGGTGATCGAGGGCACCAGGCTGACCACCCGGGTCGCGGGCCGCGGGCCGGCGTACGGCGTCCCGAGGTCGTCGGTGGGCTGGTGAGAGTTCATGTAACTGACCGTTCGTTGTTCTATCAGGCTGTCCGGACAGCCTGATAGATGTCCGAACAGTCAGTTACATGAACGCCTGGGGCAGGTGGTACGACGCCAGTGCGCCGAGCGGACCAGCCGCGTGCCGCGTCGCTCACACGTTGCGGCGGTACTGGCCGCCCACCTCGAAGAACGCCTCGGTGACCTGGCCGAGGGTGCACACGCGGGCGGCGTCCATGAGGACGGCGAAGAGGTTCTCGCCCGAGGAGGCGGCGGCCTTCAACCGGGCCAGCGCCTCCTGCGCCTCGGTGGCGTGCGCGGACTGGAACTCGCGGACCCGGCGCAACTGGGAGGCCTTCTCGTCCTCGGTCGCCCGGGCGAGTTCCACATGGTCGGGGGTGCCGTCGTCTCCGCCGGGCCGACGGAAGGTGTTGACCCCGATGATCGGCAGCGAGCCGTCGTGCTTGCGGTGCTCATAGAGCATCGACTCGTCCTGGATCCGACCGCGCTGGTAGCCGGTCTCCATGGCGCCGAGGACGCCACCGCGCTCGTTGATCCGGTCGAACTCGGCGAGCACCGCCGCCTCCACGAGGTCGGTGAGTTCCTCGATGATGAACGAACCCTGCAGTGGGTTCTCGTTCATCGCCAGGCCCCACTCGCGGTTGATGATCAGCTGGATCGCGAGCGCGCGGCGGACCGACTCCTCGCCCGGGGTCGTGACGGCCTCGTCGAAGGCGTTGGTGTGCAGCGAGTTGGCGTTGTCATAGATCGCGATCAGCGCCTGCAGGGTGGTGCGGATGTCGTTGAAGTCCATCTCCTGGGCGTGCAGCGAGCGACCGCTGGTCTGCACGTGGTACTTCAGCTTCTGCGAGCGCTCGTTGGCGCCGTACTTCTCACGCATCGCGACCGCCCAGATGCGGCGGGCGACGCGGCCGATGACCGAGTACTCCGGATCCATCCCGTTGCTGAAGAAGAACGACAGGTTGGGCGCGAAGTCGTCGATGTCCATGCCGCGGGCGAGGTAGGCCTCGACGTAGGTGAACCCGTTGGCGAGGGTGAAGGCGAGCTGGCTGATGGGGTTCGCGCCGGCCTCGGCGATGTGATAGCCCGAGATCGAGACCGAATAGAAGTTGCGCACTCCCTGCTCGATGAACCATTCCTGGATGTCGGCCATGCAGCGCAGGCTGAACTCGGTGGAGAACAGGCAGGTGTTCTGGCCCTGGTCCTCCTTGAGGATGTCGGCCTGCACGGTGCCGCGCACCGTCTGCAACGCGTACGCCGGGTCGACGCCGTTGGCCTTGGCCTGGTCGATGACGGTGTTGAGGAAGAACGCCAGCACCGTGGGGGCAGGTCCGTTGATCGTCATGCTGACGCTGGTGGTCGGTGCGAGCAGGTCGAACCCGTCGTAGAGCTCTTTCATGTCGTCGAGGGTGGCGACGCTGACGCCGGAGGTGCCGACCTTGCCGTAGATGTCGGGGCGCTCGTCAGGGTCACGGCCATAGAGCGTCACCGAGTCGAACGCCGTCGAGAGACGGGTCGCCGGCTGCCCCTGGGAGAGCACCTTGAAGCGGCGGTTGGTGCGGGCCGGGTCGCCCTCGCCGGCGAACATCCGGGCCGGGTCCTCGTTCTCGCGCTTGAACGCGAACACGCCGGCGGTGAACGGGAACCGGCCGGGCAGGTTCTCGCGGCGCAGGAATCCGACCAGTTCGCCGTGATCCTCGAAGCGGGGGAGCGCCACCTTGGGCACGACCGTGCCCGAGAGGGACGCGCGTCCCGGCTTGGCGTCGTATTCGGCGACCACGGAGGGCCAGGCCTCGAGTTCGGCAGCCGCGCCCGAGTCCAGGTCGGCGCGGGCCTGCTCGATGGCGGCGGGCAGGTCGCCGGTGTCGCCGTCGGCCAGCACACCGGCGGTGTATTCGAGGCGCTGGAGACGGCGGGCCTGCTCGAGGATCTCGGCCGTGCGGGCGTGGTAGCCGCGGACCGTCTCGGTGATCTCGGCGAGGTAGCGGGTCCGGTCGGTCGGCACGATCTGGCGGATCCTCGAGGACTGTCGCACCTCGACCCGCTCCAGAACGCCCTCGTCGAGGGTCAGCCCGCCGTCGGCCAGCAGCCCGCGCAGATGCTGGTAGAGCGCGGTCACACCGTCGTCGTTGAAGGTCGCGGCGCTGGTGCCGAAGACCGGCATCTCCTCGGGTTGCTTGCCGAAGGCCTCGCGGTTGCGCACCAGTTGGCGGGCGACATCGCGCAGCGCGTCCTCCGCGCCGCGGCGTTCGAACTTGTTGATGGCCACCACGTCGGCGAAGTCGAGCATGTCGATCTTCTCCAACTGCGAGGCGGCGCCGTACTCCGGCGTCATCACATACAAAGAGGTGTCGACGTGCGGCACGATCGCCGCGTCGCCTTGGCCGATGCCGGGTGTCTCGACCACGACCAGGTCGAAGCCGCCGGCCTTGAGGACCGCGAGGACGTCGTCGAGGTGGTCGGGGAGTTCGTGGGCGCCGCGGGTCGCCAGCGAGCGGAAGTAGGCGCGGTCGTCGTCGCCGGGGTTGCCCAGGCTGAGGCTGTTCATCCGGATCCGGTCGCCGAGCAACGCCCCGCCGCCCTTGCGGCGCGTCGGGTCGACGGCGACCACCGCGATCCGGAGTTTGTCCTGCTGGTCGACCCGGAAGCGGCGGACCAACTCGTCGGTGAGACTGGACTTGCCGGAGCCGCCGGTGCCGGTGATGCCGAGCACCGGGACGTGCCGGCGTTCGGCGGCCGCGCGCAGGGTGGTCAGGTCGGCCTCGGGGAGGCGACCGAGTTCGACACCGGTGATCGCGCGGGCGACGGCGGTCTTGTCGCCGGTGAGGACAGCCTCGGCGCTGACCGGGGCTTGCGCCCAGAGGTCCACGTCGAGGTTGGCGACGACGGAGTTGATCATCCCGGGCAGGCCCATCCGCTGGCCGTCCTCGGGGGAGAAGATCGTCACGCCGCTGTTGCGCAGGCGCTCGATCTCGTCGTGCACGATCACGCCGCCGCCACCACCGACGACCTGCACGTGCCCGGCGCCGCGCTCGCGCAGCGACTGCACGAGGTATTCGAAGTACTCCACGTGGCCGCCCTGGTAGGAGGAGACGGCGACCCCCTGGGCATCCTCTTCAACCGCGGCGGCGACGACCTCGGCCACCGATCGGTTGTGACCGAGGTGGATCACCTCGCATCCCTGCGCCATGAAGATCCGGCGCATGATGTTGATCGCGGCGTCGTGCCCGTCGAACAGGCTCGAGGCCGTGACGATGCGAACGGGGTGGGTCGGGACGTGGAGGGTACTCACCAAATCGATATTAGTTGGATGTCCAACTAATTGCGAGTGTTGCTGTCCACCAGGCCCAGATCAGACTCAGGTCAAGCCCAGATCAGGCCAGATCAAGCGTGGCCGTGGCCCTTGTTGACCAACCGGATGATGCGCAGGTTGAACAGCGCGAAGCGGCCGACCTGGAACGGCAGGCTGCCGCGCCGTTTGAGGGTCTTCTCGGTGGGCAGTGGAGCCTTGGACAGGTCCGCGACGGGCACGTCGGTCTCAGCGGGGATCTCTTGGGTCATCGTCTTCACTCCGGGATCAGGAACCAGCCGGGCTTGGCCTTGGCTTTGTAGATGAACAGGTAGTGCAGCATCAGTTTGCTCCAGTGGCCGCTCAGGCCGATCTCCCCGCGGGTCGACTTGATGTCGCGCCCGCTCTGATAGCGGTCGTAGTCGGGCACCACCGGCAGCATCGTCATCGCGGCGGCCGAGCCGTTGCGCAGCCCCGCTCCGGCCGATGCGACGCAGGCGGCTCCCATCTCGGTCATCGAGGCCCGCTCCGCGGGGGCGTCCGCGCCGTTCTTGATCCGCTCCACGATCGTGGTGGCAACGGTGCGGCCCATGATTCCCGAGGGCATGCCGGTGCGGGGCGGTGACGGCGCGATCGCGGTGCCGTTCGCGGACTTGAGTGGCCGGGAGATCTGGTGCGGCGGAGCGAACGCGATGCCGACGGCGAACAGGTTGTTGTAGCCGGGTGCCTCGTAGGTCGAGGGCCAGTCGCTCGCCTTCCACTCCTCATAGGGCTTGGCGGTGTAGTTGGCATCGACCTTCATGAAGCCGCTGGGGGCGAACAGGTCGGCGGTGATGTCCTCGCCGGCCCGGTCATAGGCCTTGAGGGGTACGCCACCGAACGGTGGCAGGAGCATCGCGAAGTCGAAGGCCAACTCGTGGTTGAGGCCGTCGAGGGTCTCGAAGTGGACGAGGCCGGGGTCGACCTTGGAGACGTGGGCCCCGAGGATCGCTTCGACGCCACGCTCGCGGAACAGCGAGGCCGTCCACAGTTCGCTGCTGGTCTCGAAACCCTGGTCGACGAAGGTCATGCCGTCTACGCCGAAGTCGCCGAGTTGCGCCTCGTTGGTCAGATAGATCAGTCGGGCCTTGTCGCGGACGCCGGCCTCGCGCAGTTGGTGGTCGACGTTGAAGACGTACTCGAAGGCCGCGCCCTCGCAGGTGCAGGTGCCGTGACCCATGCCGACGACCAGCGTCTGCGGCTGGCCCGCCTTGAGCTTGTCGATGGTGGCCTGCAGGTGGGCCGCTGCTTCGGTGGCGTGGTCGGCGGTGCAGACCGACACCGAGTTGCCGCCGTCGGGACCCAGGCCCTCGGTGGCGCCGAAACGCAACTGGGGACCGGTGGCGTTGATGAGGTAGTCGTAGCGGATCCGCTCCTCGGTGCCGGCCTTGCCCCGGCCGTCGCTGTCGCCGGTGTAGACGATGTCGACCGCACCGCGCTCGTCCTCGCTGTCCCCTTGGGGGCGGATGGCGACCGCCTTGGCCTGGCGGTACTCGATGCCCTTCTTGGCATAGACCGGCGCCAGGGGGAAGACCACGTTGGGCTTCTTCATCTTCCCGACGCCGACCCAGATGTTGGACGGAATCCAGTTCCAGTTCGCGTTCGGCGTGACGACGGTGACCGTGTGGCCTCCGCGTCGGCCGAGCATGCGACGTAGGTGCAGTGCGGCGGTGTGGCCAGAGATCCCGCCACCGAGTACGACGACGTCGGTCATGAGTGCTTCCCTCTTCCCCTTCTCGATCCCGGAGGTGGAAATAACCCCCCTGGGGGATAACATCCCCTCTTATGAGCTCCACGTCAAACCGACTCCAGCATCTGCCCGTCACCTTGTTCGCCTCGGTGATGGGGATCGCCGGGTTGTCGCTGGCCTGGCGGCGGGCCGCGGTCGTGTGGGATGTGAGTCCCCAGATCGCCGAGGTGCTGTTCTGGATCGCCCTGGCCGATTTCGTCATGCTCGCGGTGCTCTACATCTCGAAGTGGGTGCGCTATCCGCAGGCCGCGCTCGCCGAGGTCCGCCACCCGATCCGGATCGCCTTCGTGCCGACGATCACCATCAGCCTGTTGCTCCTGGCCACGGCGGGGCAGGACCTGCTGCCCGATGCGGCGAGCGTGGCCTGGTGGATCGGCGCGGTCGGTCACCTGGTGGTCACCGTGGTGGTGATGGGGGCCTGGTTCGAGCGGGCCGACATCGGGCTCAGCCAGGTCACCCCGGCGTGGTTCATCCCGGTGGTGGGCAATGTGGTGACTCCGCTGGCCGCCCCCGAGTTGGGCTCGACCGAGTTCGGCTGGTTCGCCGGGTCGATCGGTTTCATGTTCTATCTCGCGTTGCTCCCGATCCTGCTGCTGCGGGTCCTGCTCCACGGTGACCCGCTGCCCAACAAACTGTTGCCGACCCTGGCGATCTTCCTCGCGCCGCCGGCGGTCAGTGCGATCGCGTGGAACTCCCTGACGGGAACCACGGGCAGTCCGGTCTTCCGGTTGCTCTTCAGCGCCAGCATCGCCTTCTTGGCACTCGTGATCGCCCAGTTGCCGCGGCTGGTGAAGGTCCCGTTCGCGATGCCGTACTGGGGCTACACCTTCCCCCTGGCCGCCGTCGCCGTCGTCTCCATCGCTGCCGCGGGTTCACTGCCCGGCACGGCCTATGACGTGCTCGCCGTCGCGCTGTTGGCGTTGGCCTCCACGATGGTGGCGGCCGTCTCGGTGCTGAGCCTGCGCGCCGCTGCTCGCGGCGAGATCTGCGTCCCCGAATGACCCGCCGACCTGCCCTACGACCTGCCCAACCAACCACCGCTACCGGAGGAACCATGACCCGCACCACGAACACTCGCACCTTGGCCGTCCGCACCCTGGCTGCCCTTGCCGCCACCGTGGCCCTGCTCGCCGGCGCGACCGCCTGCTCGGAGGGGGAGGACGCGGCCCAGGTCAGCATCGGCGCCGGCGCCACGGCCGCCGCGGCCCCCGAGGTCGGGGCTTCGTTGTCGTCCGCGGACTTCGCGGCCGCCGCGAACCGCCCGGGCACGGTGCTGCTCGACGTGCGCACGCCGCAGGAGTTCGCCGAGGGTCACCTCACCGGCGCGATCAACATCGACCTGGAGAACCAGGCCGCCTTCACCGACGGGGTGGCCGGCCTGGATCCGCAGCAGACCTACGCCGTCTATTGCCGCAGCGGCAACCGGTCGGCGGTCGCCATGGCCTACCTCGCCCAGCAGGGCTTCAGTTCCTACTACGACCTCGGCGGTGGCATCTCCGACTGGATCGACGCCGGCGGCCAGGTGGTCCAGGACTGAGGCTGCTCGTGGGGCTCAGTCGACGGTGTCGCCGGCCCCGAGGCGCAGCATCCCGAGCAGGCGGGTGAGTTCGGCGACCTCGGGGCCACCCAGCCCGGGTTGCTCGAAGACCTCGCGGTTGAGGCCGGCGGTGGCGATGTCGACGACCTCCCTGCCGGCCTCGGTGATCGAGGCCCGGATGACGCGCCGGTCGTCGTCGCTGCGAGTGCGTTCCACATACCCCTGCTTCTCCAGGCGATCCACCGCCGAGGTCACCGAGGTCGGGTGCACCTGCAGCAGGGAACCCATTCGGGTCATCGGCATCGCGCCGGCCGAGGAGAACGACAGCAGTCGCAGGATCTCGTAGCGGGCGAACGTCAGGTTCAAAGGACGCAGGACGGCCTCGATGCGCTCCAGCATCAGTTGGTGAACCCGGACCACCGAGGTCACCATCGCCATCCCGTCGGCCGCCTCGGACCAGCCGTGCGCGACCCACTGGCGATGGGCTTCGCTGATGGGGTCGCGGCTGATGGGGTCGCGGTCGACGGTCACCGGAGCATCGTATGGACCGCCGTCGCCGCGAACCTCACAGATCCTCGAACGAGGTGGCAACCGTGTCGTCGATGAACCGCTGCAGGAGTCGGTCGAAGTCCTCGATCGAGGCGTTGGACCACTGCGACAGGGCCGAGTGCAGGTGCCGGCGCCGCAACTCCTGCAGGGCGCCGGCCACGCGCCGGCCCTCGGGAGTTGCCGAGACCAGGGCCACCCGTTTGTCCTCCGGGTCCTGGCTGCGGGACGCCAGGGCGGCCTCGACCAGGCTGCCGACCTGACGGGTGGTCATGCCGAGGTCCATGTGGGTCATCCGCGCCAGTTCGCCCATCGACACCGGGCCTCGGTCGATCATCACCCGCATCAGCGCGTATGCCGGCTGGGACAGCGATACCCCGGCGATGTCGGATTGGGTGGCGAAGGCTGCGCGACTGCTGCTGATCCGAATGATGCGGGCCACGCTGTCGCTGATCGACTCGAGTCGCTCGTGACGATCGGGCCGGCTCATTCGGTGCTCCTCATTTCGGCAGTTCCTTGACTATGTCAAAGATATCGGGCTAGCGTCCCACCTCGTGCCTGGATCGCGGTTCGGCGACACCCAGTTCTACTTCGACTGGGGCAACTACGCCACCATGCTCAAACTGATCCGCACCGAGCGCGATCCCAAGAAGAAGGCGGCGCTCTATGCCGCGTTCCTCCTGGTGGTGCCGGCATTCTCCGGGGTGCACGCGGTGTGCTTCGCGCTGGACCCCCTGGTGTTCCCGTCGTTGCGACGCACCGAGGTGAAGGCTCCCGTCTTCAGCGTCGGTCACGCACGCAGCGGCACGACCTATCTGCACCGACTGATGGCTGAGGACTCCCGGTTCAGCTACTTCTTGATGTGGGAGATGTTCTTTCCCTCGCTGTTGGAGAAGAAGATCCTGCGCGGCCTGTTGAACCTTGATCGGCGGTTGGGTGGGCGAGTGCGCCGCAGACTCGACGAGGCCACCGAGAAGGCGCTCAAGGACACCAGCGACATGCACTCCACCGGGCTCTTCGCTCCCGAAGAGGACGACTTCGTCCTCACCTGGTCGCTCGCCTCGGGCTTCTGGATGGTGCTGTTCCCCTACCTCGACGAGCTCGACTTCTATCACCTCGACCGGTGGCCGGCGGCCAAACGCAAGCGGGTGATGGCGTTCTACAGGCAATGCGTACGACGTCAGCTCGCCCTCAACGGTGCGCCCACGCACTTGAGCAAGAACCCGACCTTCTGCGGCCGTGTCGAGGCGCTGATCGAGACGTTCCCGGACGCGCGCTTCGTGGTCCCGGTGCGCAATCCGCACGAGACGATCCCCAGCCTGCTCAAGATGCTGCAACGCACCTGGGAGGGTCTGGGCGCCGATGAGGAACGGATCAACGCTTCGCTCGCCGTGCTGGCCGAGCAGTCCTATGACTCCTACGAACACCCGCTCGAGGTGCTGGGGGCACATCGGGAGACCGCCTCGATCGTGGTCGACTACCGAGACCTCGTACAGGAGCCCGGCGCCACGCTGCGCGGGGTCTATGAGGCCCTCGGCCTCGAGGTCACCCCCGAGATGGAGGAGGTCTTCGATGCGGCCGGCCGCGGCCAGGGGCACGAGACCACTCACCGCTACAGCCTCGAGGAGTTCGGCCTCGACCCGGACGCCATCCAGGCCGGGCTGGCGCCGCTCTTCTCGCAGTTCAACTGGATCGACGAGGACTCAACCGAGGTGGAGAAGGTAGTTGCAGATGACTGAAGCCAGTGCCGCATTGCAGAGTGCATGGGAAGACATGTTGGCCGGGTTGGAGCGCGCCAGGGCCGCCTTGGAGTCCCCGGAGCTCTTCGCTCCGCCGGTGACCGATCTGGGGTTGGCCGAGGGCTACCGCTATCTGCTCGGCTCCGCCTTCGGGGCGATCGAACGGTCGTTCATGGAGGATCCCCGCTTTCCCTACTTCCGGCGTGCCATCCAGCCGATGGACAAGGCCACCATCGACAACGCCGATGCGCTGTATCTCTCTGCTGCCATCGACGGAACCCAGACCTACCGGGTCACCGGCCGGGTCGCCGACCACGCGCATTGGAGCGGTGGCGGGCGCAGCGACGGGCCCCAGGCTCCGTCGTACGTCATCTTCGAGAACCACAGCAGCTATGCCGGGGACTCCGGAGAGCTGACCGAGCTGGGCCCCGGTGGCCGCGTCGTCACCGCGGTGCTCGACACCTCGACTCTTGAGGTCGGGACCGATGGGACCTTCGAGATCCTGCTCGCGCCCGAGCGTCCGGCCGGGCACACCGGCAACTTCATGGCGACCGGCAAGGGCGAGGGCGAGGAGCGGGTGCTCGCCGCCTACCTCATCGTCCGGATGTTGTACGGCGACTGGGACAACGAGGTCGCGCCCGACCTGCACATCTCCTACCTCGGCGAGGGTGGTGCGCGTCCCGCCGCGTTGAGTGTCGAAGACGCGGCCGCGAGAATGCGCCGCGTCGGCGACCTGGTTGCCAACCAGGTGGCGTTCTGGAATGTCTTCTATGACCAGATCCTCGAGACCCACGGCGACCGCAACGGCGACGGGCTGTCCTTCATGCCGCGCAACGCGATGAACGACCCTGCCGGGGCCAACCTGGCCACCGGCGGAGGCCAGGTCACCAACTACTACTCGGGCGGCGTCTTCGATCTGGACGAGGACCAGGCGTTGCTGATCGAGGTGTCGGTCCCGGTCGAACCCGCCTACGCCGGCTTCCACCTCGCGAACTTCTGGGGCGAGTCGCTCGACTACGCCAACCACGTGAGCAGCCTGAGTCATCGGCAAGCCGAGACCGACGCCGACGGCGTCACACGCTACGTGGTGTGCGGCACGGATCTCGGCGTCCCCAACTGGCTCGACTGCGCCGGGCACCCGGCCGGCTTCCTCACGATGCGGTGGACCTATCTGTCCGCACCGGAGCAGTTGCCGACCGTGGCGGTCTCGCTGGTCCCACGCGATGAGGTCCTCAAGCGACTGCCCGCGGGCACCCGCACGGTCAGCCCTCGCGAGCGTGCTGCCCAGATCACCAAGCGGCAAGCACACGTGCAGCGCAGGTACCGGCAGTACTGAGGCGGCTTTTGCCGTTCCTGCCCGCAGGGCCGTCGGTCGACGTACCGTCGAAGGGACCTCCACCACTCTCGGGCTGGACCGAAGGACCCCCTCGTGCCGGGACGACCCCTCCCCGTACGCCGCACCCTCACGCCGGTCGTGGCGTTGCTGTTGACGCTGGCCGTGCTGCCGCTCCACACGGCCCTGGCTGCCACTGCCCAGGCCACCACTACCCGGGCCGCCACTTCCGGCCCGGTGGCCGCGCGGATCGGCGAGGCCCCGGGTGCCCAGGTGGTGCGACGGACCTATCGGCTCGCGCTGGTCAACGACCCGTCGTACGCCGCCGCCGTGGCGCCGGGAGCGACCACCGGCGCGGAGTCCAACGCCGCGGTGTTGGCGGCCAAGCAGGCCCTGGTGACCCGGCTCAACGAGGTCTTCTCCGCGGATCTGGCGATCCGGTTCGAACTCGCGCCCGGCATCGACACCCTCAATCTGCGCACGGCCGCGCTGGCCACCGAGGCCAACGGGCCGTGCGGGACCGAGCCGTGCTTCACCCCCGAACAGCTGAGCCCCACCGGGGTGGGCTGCACCGACGACCTCACTGGCCGCAACCGCTATGTGCTGGGCCAACTCATCGGCGCGCACAGCTACGACATCGGCCATCTGCTCCTGGGCTTCGACGCCGGCTCGATCTCCTCCGCCGCCGCGGCGGGCACCCAGTGGCGCGGCCGTGGCTGCTCGGGAAGCTCGGCCCCGACCGGCGACGGCTACGTGCTCGACCTCCTGGCCCACGAACTCGCCCATCAACTCGGCGCCTCCGACAGCTATGACGGCGTCGACGGCGACTGCGGCCTCGACCTGCACGGCGAGCCGCTGGCACTCGAGCCCGGTTCGGGATCCTCGATCATGGGCCTGGCGGGGCGCTGCGGTGAGGATGACCTGCAGGCGCACGCGGACCCCTGGTTCTCCACCTGGAGTCAGGACGAGATCGGGCGCTATGTCACCGGCCAGTCCGACTTCGTCCCCATCGACGCCACGGCCGCCGAGGTCCAGTCGGTGTCGCTGAAGAACTTCGACGGCACCGACGCGTTCAAACTGCGCTTCAACGGCGTCGACACCGCCGTGATCACCCGGGGCAGCAACTACAGCGAATCGGGGATCAAGAACGCGCTCAACCTCGCGCTGTCCCAGCTCGACCCACCCACCACCGCGCACAAGGTGCGGTCGTTCTGGCAGACCGGCGAGTTCGACGAGCGGGGATTCGAGATCACCTACCTGTTCGACAACGTCGTCACCCCCACGCTGATCCCGGTCAGCGGCACCTTCACCGCGGCCGTCAACGACATCGACGAGGGTGGCCTGCAGCGCATCGGTGGCACCACGACGACCACCGCCAACCGCAACCCGGTGGTCACGGTGCCGGCCAGCAAGACGATCCCGGTCCGGACGCCGTTCGCCCTGACCGGGTCCGCGACCGACGCCGACGCGGACCCCCTGACCTACCAGTGGCAGCAGTTGGACGTCGGCGACCACGGGCAGGCACTGGCCGACCAACCGCGGCTCAACGGCCCGCTGTTCCGGCTTCTGGCACCCACGACCAGTCCGACCCGGGTCTTTCCCGACCTGGCTCAGGTGCTGGCCGACAACACCACAGCCGCGACCGGCACCTGCCCGCCCGGGCCCCAGGTGGGGGACTGCCTGGCCGAACGGTTGCCGACCGCCGACTACGCCAACCTCGACGCGAGCACCCCGACCCAACTGCACTTCAGCCTGGTGGCCCGCGATCGCAACGCCCTGGGCGGCGGCGTTGCCTACGGCGACCTGGCCCTGACTCTCGACAAGTCGACCGGACCGTTCCGGGTCACCAGCCAGGGGTCGGCGGTGTCGTTGGTCGGCGGTTCGAGCCAGCAGATCACCTGGACCGCCAACACGGCGGCGCTGGCGGCCAACGTGAAGATCAGCCTGTCCACCGATGGTGGCCAGACCTTCCCGACGGTGCTCGCGGCTTCGACGCCCAACGACGGCAGCCACCAGGTCACCCTGCCCGAGGTGGAGACGGCGACCGCACGGATCAGGGTCGAGGCCCTCGGCAACTACTTCTTCGACGTGAATCGAGCCGACTTCTCGATCCTGCCCGCGCCCTCGGGGCTGACGGTGACCGGCATGCCGACGACCGCC
>JBFIDC010000018.1:0-20214 GCA_041581495.1 Nocardioides sp.
CCATCTGGGCTACGACAGGCTGGAGGAGATCGAGGGGCCCGCCGAGCGCAGCGCCGACGTGCGCCTGGGCGTGGCCCACGCGCCCTACCTGCGGGTGCTCGACCAGTTCGCCGCCGACGGCTACGACGCGATCCTGGCCGGCCACACCCACGGCGGCCAGGTCTGTCTGCCAGGGGGCCGAGCGCTGACAACCAACTGCGACCTGGAGCCGGCCCGCGCCAAGGGCCTGCACCGGCATCCGGCCGACTCCGCGCCGGGCGACCCGAACTCGGCCTGGCTGCACGTCTCGGCTGGGATCGGGACCTCGCCCTACGCCCGGATCCGGGTTGCCTGCCGGCCCGAGGCCACCCTGCTCACGCTGGTGCCCGCCCCGGGCTCGTCGAGCACCGAGCGTTCTGACTAGTTGGTCGAGCGGCGTCGTCGAGACCCGACCGTCCGATTCGGGAGGGCCGGTCCCGCTCCGGTATGCTCCCGTGCTTGTGAGCCCCGCCTCGGTGGGGCTCGCGTCGGGCTGTGGCGCAGCTTGGTAGCGCGCCTCGTTCGGGACGAGGAGGCCGCAGGTTCAAATCCTGTCAGCCCGACCATGTGTGATGTCTCAGGACATCGGAAACCGCCGGACCTGCAACTTGGGTCCGGCGGTTGTCATTTTCGGGTGGGTCCCTTGGCTGCCGGCCGCCGCGACCCGGTGAGGTCAGGGACGTGCGAGGTCCTCACCCTCGGTACTCCTGGTGAACCACGGACTCGTGGAACGCGCCGAGGACGTGGTGGGAGAAGATCTGGGCGACCAGTTCTCCGCGGGAGTGCGCGCCGGTCTTCTCGAAGATCACCTTCAGATGGTCACGCACCGTGTGGCTCGAGATCGACATCTCGGCCGCGATGTCCTTGGTGGCCAGCCCCTGGCACACGAGAAGCACCACGGTGGTCTCGCGGTCGGTGAGTCCGTAGGACTCGAGCAGGATCGGGACGAGGTCACTGGGCTGGGCGGCGCTGATGGTTACGCTGACCAGATCGCCGGTCTCCTCCATCGGCGAGACGTGCACGCGCACCCAACGACCGCTGTGACCACGTATCCGGGTGGTGAGCCGCGCTGCGGTTCGCGTGGCCCGTGCCTTGGCCGCCGCCACCAGCAGGGTGCCCGGGACATCGCCGTCGATCCCGATCCGCAGGTCTGCCAGCACGGCTTCGGAGTCGGTGGAGCGATTCACGATCTGCCCCTCGCCATCAACGAGGAGCACCGTCGGGGCGTCCCCGGTCAGGGGGGCGGTGATGTTGCCGAGAGCTATCCGGAACAGCGCCGTCGCCGGCACCAACAGGTTGCGCACGTCCCTGATCTCCGTCGGGGTGAACGGCTCACCCTGCGTGCGGACGAAGGCACCGATTGCCACGCAGGAGGACCCGGCAACGAACGCGACGCGCAACTCGTCGACCGCTCCTGCCGGGGCGTAGAGCTTGCCGAACCGCGGTGAGCGAGCGAGGTCCCCGTCGGTGGCCTCGGCCAAGGTCGCGACCGGGTCGAGGCTCCGGGCGAGATGGTTGAACTTGTTGAAGTCCGGGTCCAGCAGTTCGTTGTCCCAGAACGGCACGCAGTCGTCGGGGGAGAACCCGGTCACCACTCCGCCGGCCGGCAGGTGGGATTCGGGGTCGGTGGTCATCACCGCACAGGCCTCGTAGTGGGCCACGCCGGCGATCGCCTGCATCACCTGGCTGCAGGCTTCCTCGCAATCCAGCGTCGGCGTCGCCGCGGCGAGCAGTCGGTCACGTGCAGCAACGAATGAAGTCAGGCCCACTCCTCGACCGTACGCGCGCGTGGTCTCGGGGGACACCCCCCAGATGTGGGGTGGGGCCCCACCGATTGCGGATCCGCGTCATCCGATGACGGGATGGTGCCGCGACTCGGGCGTCCATAGCGTCAACGCTCATGGCGCCCACATCCCGGTACTCGAAGACACCCACCCCCCGTCGGCTCGCGAGCGGCACCGCAGCCCTCGTGCTCGCGTTGACCGGCTCGGCCACCGCCGTGGTCGGCGGTGGTGGCCCCGTGGTCGCTGCGGTCGCCGAGACGACCAGTTACATCGCCTTCGTCGCCGACCGCGACGGCAACGACGAGATCTATGTGATGCAGCCCGACGGCAGCGGGCAGACCCGGCTCACCGACAGCGCCGGACCCGACCGCTACCCGTCCTGGTCACCCGACGGGGAGCGGATCGCGTTCGCCTCGTGGGTCTATGCGGACGGAGTGTTCAACTACGACATCCACGTCATGGACGCCGATGGAGACAACCTCGTCAATCTGACCAGTGATGCGGCCGGTGACTTCGAGTCGGCCTGGTCGCCCGATGGCACGAAGATCGCGTTCCGTTCAGCGCGTGATGGAAACAACGAGGTCCACGTGATGGACGCCGACGGAGGCAACCCGACCAACCTGTCCAACGACCCGGCCAGCGACAACGAGCCGACCTGGTCGCCGGACGGCACCAAGATCGCGTTCCGGGCCAATCGCGACAGCAACGCAGAGATCTATGTGATGGACGCCGACGGCAGCAACCAGGTCAACCTCACCAACAACGCCGGCTTCGACCACCAGCCCGCGTGGTCGCCGGACGGCACCAAGATCGCGTTCAGTTCGGGCCGCGACGGCGACTACGACATCTATGTGATGGATGCCGACGGCAGCAACCCGGTCAACCTCACCAACGACGAGGCCGACTCCACGACCCCGACGTGGTCACCCGACGGCAGCCAGATCGCGTTCGTCTCCGACATCGACTCAGGCTCCGGCGAGGTCACGGGCCCGGATCAGGTCTATGTGATGAACGCCGACGGGACCGGACGCTTCCGGCTGACCGTCGACGAAGACAACTGGGCGCCCGCGTGGAGTCCTGCCGTGGTGGTGCCGCCGACGCCGATCACGGCGACCTGCGACGGCGTGCTGGCGACCGTCCAGGGCACCGAGGGAGACGACAACCTGGTCGGCACGCCCGGCGACGACGTGATCGTCGGGCTCGGCGGGGACGACGACATCGACGGACTGGGCGGAGACGACTTGATCTGCGCCGGAGACGGTGACGACACGGTCGACGGCGGGGACGGCGCCGATGTCATCCAAGGCAACGACGGCGAGGACACGCTCAAGGGCGGCAAGGGCCAGGACACCCTCAAGGGCGGCGACAACGCGGACACCTTGAAGGGCCAAGACGGCAAGGACACGCTGAAGGGCGGGGACGGCAAGGACACGCTGAAGGGCGGGGACGGCAAGGACACGCTGAAGGGCGGGGACGGCACCGACACCCTCAAGGGCCAAGGCGGCAAGGACACCTTGAAGGGCCAAGACGGCAAGGACACCCTCAAGGGCGGGGACGGCAAGGACACGCTGAAGGGCGGGGACGGCAAGGACACCCTCAAGGGGCAAGGCGGCAACGGGGACGACTGCCGGGGTGGCCCCGACAAGGACACCCTCCCCAAGGGGCACGGCTGTGAGGTCGTCAGCGGTGTGTGAAGCCGATGCCCGGACCCCCCGAATGGGGGAGGGGCACCCCACCGATGCGGAAGAACTCCGCTCTCGCGCGGGATTCCATGCCCGGCCCCGTGTCCCTAGCGTCGAGTCATGACACTCCAATCACCCACGTTGGTCGCCCGCGGCGACGGCGAGCACTTCCACTTCCTCAACAATCTGTTCACCGCCAAGCTGACCGGCGAGCAGACCAACGGCGAGATGACCGTCATGGAGTTCCTCGCGCCGAAGAACTTCGGGCCGCCGCTGCACCGCCACGACATCGAAGACGAGTTGTTCTATGTCATCGACGGTGAGATCTGGTTCTCCTCCGGAGACGTCGAGGGCGTGCACAGCGACGGCGCCGTCGTGTGGCTGCCGCGCGGAAGGCCGCACACCTTCCAGGTCCGCTCCGAGACGGCGCGGGTGCTGCAGGTCTCGACCCCCGCACAGTTCGAACGCTTCGTTGCGGCACTGGGCACCCCAGCCTCAACCGCCACGCTTCCCGAACCGCAGGACATCGATCCGGGCCACGTCGCCGAGGTGTGCGCCCAGTTCTCGATCCAGGTGTTGGGCCCACCCCCGGAGCCCATCAACTGATTCGCAGTCAGCGGGGCGGTGGACGGGCACGGTGGCCTCGGCCACCACTAGGCTGCCCGAATGGGTGACGTCGATCACGAACGCCGGGCCGTCGAGTATGTGATGGGCACAGCGCAGTACGCCGAAGCGCTGGCTGCTCTCGTGGATCGGACCGGCCGTCCCGAAGCCGAGGTGGGCGAGGACGCGCAGGCTGCGCTGGCCGAGATGTCGGCCTGCATCGACGAGTCCGCCACGCGGGTCTGGGACCGGATGGGTCGGTGGCTGACCCGCTCCTACGAGGTCGATGTCGACACCAGCAGGCTGGGGGAGTTGGCCGAACTGGGGCGCCGGCACTCCCTGGTGTTCCTGCCCAACCACCGCTCCTATCTGGACCCGCTGGTCCTACGGGCGGCCACGACCGGGCACGGCATCTCCAGCAACTACACCCTGGGCGGGATCAACCTGGCCATGTGGCCGCTCTCGGAACTCGGGAAGCGGAGCGGGCTGATCTTCATCCGCCGCTCCACCCGCGACGACCCGATCTATCCCGCGATGCTGCGCCTGTATTTGGGGTTCCTGCTGCGCCAGCACGCCAACCTCGAGTGGTACTTCGAGGGGGGCCGCACCCGCACCGGCAAACTCCGCCCGCCGCGGATGGGGGTGTTGCGCTACCTCGTGGACGCCTTCCGCGCCAACGGTGACGACTCCGATGACGCCTACCTGGTGCCGGTCTCGATCGTCTATGACCAGCAGCACGAGGTCTCGGCCCTCTCGCAGGAGGAGAGCGGCGGGAGCAAGGCGCCCGAGAGCCTGACGTGGCTCTACCGGTTCGCCCGCGCTCAGGGTCGGCGCCGCGGGCGGGTTCACGTGCGGTTCGGTCCGCCGCTGTCACTGCGGGAGGCGCTGGCCGATGCCGGCACCCGCGCCGAGACCGACGACCTCACCGCGGTGGTGCCCCGCGTCGCGTTCGAGGTCGCCCACCGCATCAACGCCGCCACCCCGATCACCCCGGCCGCCCTGGTGACCTTCGGCCTGCTCGACAACGACGGTCGGGCGATGACCCTGGCCGAGACGCTCGACGTGCTCGAACCGCTCGTGGCCTACGTACGTCGCCGTCAGTTGCCGCTCACCGCCGACGTCGACCTCGGCCGCCCCGAGGGTCTTCGCAAGGCGCTGGCGACCCTGGTGCGCGAAGGCGTCGTGGTCGAGTACGCCGGCGGGCTCGAGCCTGTCTATGCGATCGCGCCCGATCGTCAGCACGAGGCGGCGTTCTAT
The DNA here is from genome assembly GCA_041581495.1 of Nocardioides sp. Classification (GTDB taxonomy): domain Bacteria; phylum Actinomycetota; class Actinomycetes; order Propionibacteriales; family Nocardioidaceae; genus Nocardioides. Next base: position 5,345 of record JBFIDC010000018.1, read on the forward strand.
CGCAACACCGTCACCCACTACTTCATCAACCGGGCGATCCTCGAGGCGGCGCTGGTCCAAGCCGCCGATGACGACCCGGCCTCCGAGGTCGACATCGTTGCCGCCACCTGGACCCGTGCCCTGGCCCTGCGCGATCTGCTGAAGTACGAGTTCTTCTTCGCGACCAAGAGCGAGTTCGACGCCCAGATGCGCTACGAGACCGACCTCGTGTGGCCCGACTGGGCGCGGGAGAGTCCCGCGGCAAACCAGATCACCGAACTGCTCGCGGGTTCCTCGCTGCTCCTGGCACACCGGGTGATCGGGCCCTTCTTGGAGGCCTACTCGGTGGTCGCCGACCGGTTGGTCACCCGAGAACCCGCAGCGCCCCTGGACAGCGACGGACTGGTCGCCGAGAGTCTCGGTGTCGCCCATCAGCGATGGTTGCAGCAGGATCTGCATTCACCCGAGTCGATCTCCAAGGACCTCATGGGCGGCGCGCTCAAACTCGCCGGCAACCGCGACCTGCTCGGCCCCGGTGGAGACGAACTCGTCGCCTCGCGCCAAGGTTTCGCCGATGAGTTGGCCGCGGCTGTCGACGCCATCGCCGTCATCCGCTCACTGGCACTGAAGGGCTGATCCGTGGCCGACATCGACGACCTCCTCGCCGCAGTCGCCTCGGGGCCGCAGGGCCCCGAAGTGGGTGCGTTCTTCGACTTCGACGGCACGCTGATCCACGGCTACTCGGCCGCGCTCTACTTCCGAGAGCGGATCACCAGCGGGGCGATGAGCCCCCAAGAACTCCTCGGCACCCTCGTCGAGGTCTTCAACATGCAACAACGCGGGCACGACGTGACACGCCTGGTCGGCGTCGCCCTCGGCGGGCTGCGTGGCACCGAGTTGAAGGATCTGGAGGAGATGGGCCAGCAACTCTTCCGGTCGAAGATCTCAGGCCAGCTCTATCCCGACGCCCGACGACTCGTCCAGGCTCACCTGCGGGCGGGACACACCGTCGCTCTTGCCTCCTCGGCCACCAGGTTCCAGGCCCAGGCCGCCGCCGAGGACCTCGGGATCGAGAACCTGCTCGTCACCGAGGTCGAGGTACTCGATGGTTTGCTCACCGGCCAGGTCGACGGACCCATCCTCTGGGGGCCGGGCAAGGCTGCGGCCGTGGAAGCCTTCGCCGAGGAGCAGGGTGTGGACCTCAGCGAGTCCTACGCCTACGGCAACGGCGGAGAGGACGTCCTCTATCTCGAGACGGTCGGGCGACCTCGCCCCCTCAACCCCGACAGCACCCTGACCCAGGCCGCGGCCGAGCGAGGCTGGCCGGTGCATCGGCTGCACCGCCAACGGCGTCTCACGCCGACCAACGTGGTGCGCTCGACCGCGTCGTTCGCCGGCCTCGGAGTGGGCGTCGCGGCCGGGTTGGGGATGGGGATCCTCAACCGTGACCGGGGCACCGCGCTCACCGTCGCCGCCGCGATCGGCTCCGAACTCGCCCTTGCCGGAGCCGGGGTCGAACTCGAGGTCGAGGGTCAGGAGAACCTGTGGGGCTCCCGCCCGGCGGTCTTCGTCTTCAACCACCAGAGCCAACTCGACGTGGTCGTTCTGGCGGCACTGTTGCGCCGCGACTTCACGGGGGTCGCCAAGAAGGAACTCTCCAAGGACCCCACCTTCGCCGCGATGGGGTGGCTGGCCAACGTCGCCTACGTGGACCGCACCGACAGCGCCGCCGCCAGGGAGGCCCTCGCACCGGCTCTCGACAGCCTGCGGTCGGGCACCTCGCTGGTGATCGCCCCCGAGGGCACCCGCTCGCCGACACCACGGGTGCTCCCGTTCAAGAAGGGGGCCTTCCACCTGGCGATGCAGGCGCAGGTGCCGATGATCCCCATCGTCATCCGCAATGCCGGCGAGCGGATGCCGGCGCACTCGATGATCCTCACTCCGGGCACCGTGCAGGTGCGGGTGCTCCCCCCGGTGCCCACCGACGACTGGACCGCCGAGAACCTCGATGAGCAGGTTGCCCTGGTCGAGAAGTCGTTCGTCGACACCTTGGGCGACTGGGACTGAAGCAGGCCCAGCCGGGAGGTCAACGCCGTCGGACCAGGAGTCCTCCGCCGCCCAGAATCAACACCAGGCCGGCCACGAGGATCCACAGTGCCGGGCCACCTGTGTTCGGGAGGCCCCCGGTGTTGTTGTTCCCCGTGCCCGACGGGTCGGGCACATCGACCTCGGCATTGTCCGAGACACCCTCCTCGGTGCCGCCGCCGCGGACCGAGGCGACGTTGTCGATCTCGGTGCCAGGCGCCGCGGTGATGTCGGCGACCAGGCGGATCGACTTGGTCGCGTCGACCGGGATCGAGTCGGCGTAGGTGCAGACCGCCAACTTGGGGGCCTCGGTGCAGGACCAGCCCTCACCTGAAGCGGAAACGAGTCGGAGTCCATCGGGCAGGGGGTCACGGATGACGACCGGCTTGATGGTCACATTGGGACCGCGGTTGGTCACCGTGATCTTGTAGATCACCTGGTCCGTGGTCACCTTCACCACGCTCTTGTCGAGGCCGAGTTCGACGAGGGGGACGACCGGACCGGGGTCGCTGGCCTGGTCGTTGTCGGGATCGGTGTCCTCGGCTTCGGTGCCGACGGTGGCCAGGTTGGTGACCTCGGGATAGGCCTGCGGCAGCACCTCGACCACCAAGGTGATCGTTGCGCTCTCATCGACGCCGAGTGGCGTCGCCCGCACACAGGTCACCAGGGCGGCCACGTTGGTGCAGGTGAAGCCGTCACCAGTCGCGGAGACGAACTTCAGTCCGATCGGCAACGTGTCGGTCACCGTGATCGGCCCGGGGTCCGGTGTGGGCCCGTTGTTGGTGACCAGCAGGTCGTAGGTCGCCTGCTCGCCCACGGTGAGCTTGCCCTGGTGCGACTTGGTGATCGCCAGGTCGACCAGGGGCGGGACCTCGACGGTGTCGGTCGCCACGTTGTTGTCGGGGTTCTCATCGGGCGTCGACGTCTCGAGGATCGCCGCGTTCTCCACCGAGGGGTAGGCCTCGGGAAGGACGTCGGTGATCACCGTGATGACCCCCGCGGAGGTCAGCGGAGCCAGGGTCCCGGCCAGTTCACACGTCACGACGCCGGTGTCCTCGGCGCAGGTCCAGTCCGTGCCTTCCGCGGAGACGAAGGCCAGGCCGGTGGGCAGGGTGTCGGTGACGACCACATCGGAGGCGACCGACGGTCCGTTGTTGGTGACCAGCAGTTCCCAGGTGAGCGGGTCTCCGACGTGCGCGGTCCCGAGGTGGGTCTTGGTCAGCGAGACCTCGGCGGTCTGCGAGATCAGGACCTCGGCGTCATCGGTGTCGTTCTGGTCATTCGGGTCGGTCGTCGGCGAACTCACGGTCGCGGTGTTGCGCGCCGTGCCGATCGCGTCGGCCGCGATCTGCACCTGGAGGGTGAGGGTCGGTGCGCTCAGGCCGGCAAGCAGACCCTGATCCAGGGTGCAGGTCACGGTCAGGTCGACGGCCGAGCAGGCCCAGGGTGCCGCTGCCGAGAGGAACGACATCTGGTTCGGCAAGGTGTCGGTGATGGTCAGTGGCGCGAGGGCATCCGAGGGGCCCTGGTTGGTCACGACCATCGTGAACTGGGTCGGCGTACCAGCGGTGCCGTCACCGGTGGCATGCGACTTGACCAGGGATAGATCGGCCTCGGCCACCACGTCGACGTCGGCGGGATCGGAGTTGTTGCCCGGGTCGTCGCCTGGGGTGGTGGTCGTGGCGGTTGCCCGGTTGACCAAGTTGGAGCCGTCCGGTGTTCCGGCCGCGACCTTGGCCACGACGGTCAGCAGTGGGGCCGAGGTGTCGGCGACGATCCGGTCGATGGTGCACACGAGAGCGGTGCAGTCCCAGCCGGAACCGCTGATCGAGACCAGCGACATCCCGTCGGGCAGTACGTCGGAGACCGAGACGTTCCGCGCGTCCGAGGAACCCGTGTTGGACACCTCGATCGAGAACGTGGCGTTCTCGCCGGCGCGCACCGGGTTGTCGCCGGTCGTGGTCTTGGTCAGCACGATCTCGGCGTCCTCGGTGACCGGCGTCGACTCTTGGTCGGTGTTGGGGTCCGGTCCCGGGTCGGTCGCCGGGCCGTCCACGCTCGCAATGTTGTTGAGCGTGGTGGTCCCGACGTCGGAGCCGACCTTCACGATCAGGGTGATCGGCGCCGCGCTGGTGCCGGCATCCAGGGTGGCGGCGCGTTCGCAGGTCACGACCTGCCCAGTGGCGTCGCAGGCCCAGCCGGTGCCCGAGGCGTCCACGTAGGTCAGACCCGCCGGCAAGGTGTCGGTCACCGTGACCGGGCCTGGCGAGTCGGAGGGCCCGCCGTTGGACACGACCAGCGTGTAGGTCGCGTTCTCGCCAGCGATGACCGGGTCGGTCGTGAGCGTCTTGACGATGCTCAGGTCGGCGAGGACCTCGATGCCGGTGTCGTCGGTGTCGGTGTCGTTGCCGTCGTTGGGATCAGTCGTCGGTCCGCTGACGGTGGCGGTGTTGACGACGTTGCCGCTCAGGCCGGCGTCGATGTCGACGGTCACCTCGAACGTGCTGACCCCTTCGTCGGCCAGGCCGGCGGCTCGCGTGCAGGTCAGGTCTTGACCGGACGCCGAGCAGTCCCAGACGTCGCCCGTGGAACTCACCGACACATAGGTCAGGTCGTCGGCGAGCGTGTCGGTGACGGTGATCGGCCCGGCTGCGTCGGATGGGCCGAAGTTCTCGACGGTGAACAGGTAGGTGCCTTGCTGGCCCGCGTTGAAGTCGCCGGTGCTCGACTTGGAGAGCGCGAGGTCAGCCTCCGGGGCAGGTGTCACGGTCACGGTGTCGGTGTCGGGCTGCTCTGGGCCGCTCGGCGGGTCGGTGGGCTCGGTCACCGTGGCGCTGTTGGTGATCGCCGCGGTCGCATCGCTGGCGAGCGAGGCGACGATCGAGATCTGCGGGAGGGAGCCCAGGGCCACGGGATAGTCGCCGACCCAGGTGAAGGTCAGCTCCTGGCCGTCTCGAGTCAGGTCCCAGTCGGTGCCGGTGTAGGAGGTGAAGCTCAGTTCGTTCGGCAGCGTGTCGGTGACCACGATCGGGCCGCGTGAGACCGACGGACCGGCGTTGGTCACGGCGAGCGTGTAGGTCACCGGCAGACCCGGAACCATGGCACCCGAGAGCGCCTTGTCGATCCCGAAGTCGGAGACGGTGTCGACGTCGGTCGTCGTCTCGTCGGTGTTGTTGGTGTCGTCGGGGTCCGGCGTGTGGCCGGCCACTGTTGCCTGGTTGTCCAGTGGCGTCCCGGACGGGAGGCCAACGGGCACGTTGGCGGTCACGGTGATGTCGGGGAACGAGTCGCCGTCCGCCAAGGTCTCGGCGTCGTCGGTGCGTTGACAGGTGACGGTCCCGGGGGTCGCCGAGCAGGTCCAGCCCGTGCCGGTGGCCGTGGCTCCGGTGACCTGGGCCGGCAGGGTGTCGGTGACGGTGAACGGGCCCTCGGCGGCGTCGGGACCGTTGTTGGTGACGCTCAGCGTCCAACTGAACGGGGAGCCCGCGATCGGCGTGCCGACCGCCTGCTTGAGGATCTGAAGGTCGGCGGCATCGATGCGTGTCTGGGCGGTGTCCTCGTCCTCGGTGATGACGCTTCCCGCGTCGCCGTCGAGGTCCTGACCGCTGGTCCCGGCCGTGTTGACGTGCGCGATGGTGCTGCCGATGCCGTCGGGATTCAGCGCCTCTCCCGGCGTGGCCGAGAGCACGACGACGATCGTGGCGTCGGGCGCCAGATCGGCCAGGTTGACCCACGTCAGCGTCTGCTGGGTCGTGCCGGTGATCGAGGTCGGCTCGATGGCGACCGGGGTCGCGCCGTCGACCGAGATGCGTGCCGAGGCGGTGTCGTAACTCCAGTTGTCGGGCAGCAGATCGGTGACGTCCACATCGAAGGCGGTGGCGTCGCCGATGTTGGTGACCACCATCTGCCAGCGGGTCGCCTCGCCCACATAGGACGGCGGCCCGTCGAGGAGTGTCTTCACGATCTCGAGGTCGGGCAGTGCCGGAGTCACGGTGGCGGTGTCCTCGGGCCCGTCATAGACGCGTCCGTCCCCGCCGGGCAAGGAGGTGTAGGTGGTGATGTCGGCGGTGTTGGTCTGAGCCTGGGTGGGCGCAGGGGTGGCCAGGACGGCCTGGTAGGTCAGCGTGACGGTGCCGCCTGCGGCGATCGGACCCAGACCTGTCCACGTGATCGTGCTGCCCGAGAGGACGCCACTGTTGTCGATGGAAGCCTCGACGGGCACGACCCCGGCCGGGATCGTGTCGACGACGGTGATGCCGTGGGCGGCGGACACGGTGCTGCCTGTGGCGTTGGTGACGACCACGGTGTAGGTGAAGGGCTCACCGGGTGTCGGGGTGGCGTTGTCGACGCTCTTGGAGATCGACAGGTCCGGTTCGGTCACCGTGGTCGTGGCCGTATCGGGGTCCGAGGCCTCGTCGAAGGGGTCAGTGAGGCCCGGGGTGCCCGGCTGGTCGGTGAAGTTCCAGGCCAGGGTCGCGCTGTTGGTCAAGGCGGTTCCGGCGATGTTGCCGACCACCACGCCGACCACTGCGGTGTAGGTCACCGTGACGGCGCGCGGACGTGTCGCACTGGCCACCGACCCCAGGGACCAACCGTGCAGTTGTCCCTGCGGCCCGAGCGCGCCTCCGGTCGTCGCCTCGACGGCGCAGGCGCCGCCAGTCACGTCGGTGAAGGCACACGACGAACTGACGAGAACCACCGACGCGGGATCGATCCCGGCGGGCAGGCTGTCGATGATCGTCGCGTCATAGAAGTTGATTTCGGCGGGAAGGTCGGCGGTGATCGTGTAGGTGACGATGTCACCGACGGGGACGTTGCTCGGGGTGACGTCCTTGGTCAGCGTGCCTCCGGGCGCGGTGATGGTGGCGTCGGCGGTGCCGACGTAGTCGCGTTCGTCGGGGTCGTCGCCGTCCATCGAGGTGCCGGTCTGCGCGACGGTGTTGGTGTAACTCGCGCCACCAGCGGCTCCGGGGTCGACAGTCACGGTGTAGGTCAGGACCGGCCAGGGGTTCGGGCCGTTGGCGTCAGCGGTCGAGCGCCAGGGGAGGTCGCCCACCTCCCACACGATCGGGGTGGCGGTGGCCGCACAGCCCTCGGTTCCGACGGTGCCGACGCTGGCGGTGATCTGGCTCAGCGAACCGCTGTCGATGCTCAGGCCGGCCGGCACGCAGTCGACCAGCCGGGACTCGAAGAGGGTCGGGCGGATGAGGTTGGGTTGGGTGTTGTCGAGGTTGCGAGCGGTGACGGTGTAGGTCACGGTCGCTCCGGCGGTGGGCTCGGTCGGGTTGGCCGACTTCAACGGAGCGGGCACGGGCTCGACGAGTTCGATGCTCGAGGAGTTCGTGCGCGTGGTGGTGGCGGTGCCGTACTCGGTAGTCGCGGTCAGCCGCGCGGTGTTGGTGACGGTATCGCCGTGATCGAACGCGGCGAGGTCCGTGACCGTCGAGGTGATCGTCATCCGCACCAGGTCGGCCTCGGGGCCGGCGTCCACCGCGGCGGGGAAGGTCACCTTGGGCCCCGGGGCGGCGAGCGAGGTGGCGAATGTGCCGGGCAGTGGCCCATAGGTCGCCCCGTTGTCGGTGCTGTAGTCGAAGACGACGGCGTCGACCCTGATCCCGGTCGGCGTCGTGTCATACAGGACGCCGTTGTAGAGCGTCGTCGCAGCGGGGATGGTGCCCACCACGGTGTAGGTGACGGTCTCACCCAACGTCGCATAGTGCTTGCTGGCCGGGGTCGGCCCCTGGTCCGCGTCCGTGGTCTGGGTGAGGTTGGACTTGGCGACGCTGGCGTTGGGGGTGAGCAGCGTGTGGTCGTCGTGCGCGATGGGCACGTCGACCTGATCCGGCGTCACGGTGTTGTCCACGTTGCTCGCCGGGTAGTGCTGCACGAGGGTCTCGCGGTCGGATTCGCTGGCGTAGGACGCCACGTCGACGTCGTTGCGGTAACTCCGGGTCGCCGAGATCGTCGCGGGATAGGTGACCCGGTAGGTGAACGTGAGAGTCTCGCCCGCGTCGATGGTGACCGCGTCGGCCGTGTCCCAACGAATGGCCGATTGCTGTGCGGCTGTGTTGAACGTCGGGTGGTCGAGGTCGCCGGGATCGGTGCATTCACCGCCGTCGCTGATCGGCGCGACGTCGTCGCAGGTGATGCCGCGGGGCAGGCGGTCCCAGACGTCTGGCCCGACCACGGGGACGTCGTTGCGGTTGGCGCTGGTGCCGTCGTTGGTGACGGCCACGGAGAACTCGACGACGTCGCCCGAACGGATCCGCTGGGAGTTCGCGGTTCCGCCGTCGGGCAGGTTTCCGGTCGTGCCGGGGGCGGTGGCCACCAGACGGTTGGCCGACTTGACGACCGAGACCGGCGGTGGGGGAGCGACTGAGAAGTCCTCGCGGTCCCGGAGGAACCGCACCGCTCCATCGGTCGAAGTCCAGCGCAGTTTGGCGAGGTTGCCCGTGACGTCGGGGGCGGAGGGCGGGGCCTTCACCACGATGCCGGAGAGTCGGTAGAGGAAGACGGTGCCCTTGCGGGCGAACTTGTTGCCGTTGACCTCATCGCCCATGGTGAAGACGAGATCAGTGTTGTCGAAGGCCACGTTGCTCACGGTGTTGCCCGGCATCGCGGTGGCCGAACTCGCCTCGTAGACGAGGTCGTCGGGCAAGAAGTCGGTCAGCACCGGGTTCTTGGTGTCGACGCCGTCAGGGAAGTCGATGCGGATGGTGAAGCAGACCCGCGAGTCCTCATTGAAGGTGAACGCGGGCAGAGTCGTGTCCGCCGCGTCCTGGTAGTCGCCGGCCGTCGTCGAGCAGGTGTAGGGCGTCGAGGTCCAGGGCTGGATGCGCTTGTCGAGTTGGACGGTCTCGCTCTTGATCGTGGCCGACGAGGTGTCCTTGACGGTGATGGTGGTGACACCGCCGGGGGGTTCGACCTCGGCGATGGTGGTCGTGTCCCCGGTCAGTGACGCGGTGTTGGTGAAGGAGTCGCCGGCCACGGTGGGATCGCCATCGCTGGCGTAGGTGCTGCGCATCCGGGCCTGATAGGTGATCGTCAAGGCGCCGTTCTGGGGCAGGGCGACCGGGTCGAAGGTCAGCGTCCAGGTTCCGTCACCGTTGGCCACGGGGGGATTGGCGAACGGCACGCTGGGTGCGCTGCTCCCGGTGCCGACGCACTCGGGGTCGGTGCCGGCGTAGTTGATCCCGGGACCGCCCACGGGGCACACGCCGTCCGGCAGGACGTCGGTGATGACGATGTCGGCGCCGGTGGTGTATTCGCTGCCTTGGAGTTCGAGCGTGTACGTCGCGAGATCGCCTTGGGAGAACAGTTGCGGCGAGACGGACTTCTGCATGGCCACGTCTTCGGCGGTGACCGTCTCGGTGTCCGTGTCGCCGACGCGCGTGGGAGTGTTCGGCGCCACCGGGCCGGTGTAGTCGGCGGCAACCTCGGTGTAGTTGGTCAACGCCAACTCCGAACCGGTCTCCCGAGTCGGAGCGCCGGTGTTGTTGTCCAGGTTGGAGCCTTGGTCACCCGACGCCGGTGTCGGCAGGCCATCGGAGAAGTCCATCGTGTTGGCCAACTGCGGGATCCCCGCTGCGTAGGTGATGACGACCGTCTGGCCGGGGGTCATCGTCCCGAGGTCCCACTCGACTCGGGTGAAGACGCCGGCCGCGCCCGCGAAGTCATCGACCGTGCTGACCGACGTCGGGATCTGCACACCGGTGCAGTCAGGGACATCGGGTGCCAGGGTGAGCGAGGGGGCGTCGGTGTATTCGAGCGGACCGTTGTCCTCGGTTCCGCAACCAAGGAACTCCAAGCCGGCGGGCAGATAGTCCACCAAGATGACGTTGTCGTTGTCGAAGAGGCTGTTGTTGGTGACGGTCAGTGTGTAGGTCGTGGTGTTGTCGTGAATGCCGCGTGGCAGTTCACCCTCGGGGCTGGGTTCAGCTTTGACCACCTTGATCGCGCTGACACTCGTGGTCGCGGTGCCGCTCGTGCCGGTCACGGTCGACCCACTGGTGAGTTCGCCGCTGCTGTCGAACTTCGGCACCGTGCGGGGGTCGCTGTTGGCATAGGCCTGCGCGCTGTTGTCGACCTCCGAACCCACCGGGTGCGCGACGGGGTCGAGGTCCACCTTGAACGTCAGCGACTGGACGCCACCCGGTGGCAGATCGCTCACGTTGTCCCAGATCAGGGTCTGGACCGCGGGATTCCCGGTGGTGATGATCTGAGGCTCACCCAGGCTGGCCGGGGAGGTGGAGCCCGGCTTGTAGGTCACCCCGGCGGGAAGCACGTCGCGGAAGGACAGGTTGTAGTCAGCGACATCGCCTGAGTTGGTGGCGGTGAGGGTCACGCTGACGGGGTCGCCGACCAGGACGTTGTCGTCGACGGTCTTGGACAGCGCCATGGTCTCCGCGGCGAAGGCCGCTGAGGTGGGCCATAGGGCCAAGGTGGCGGCGACGAACACCAGACTGATTGCTCGTGCGCAGCGTTGCCGACCCTTGATGTTCATGCGTGCCCCTCGTTCGCCCATCTAGACAAATCCCTCTGCACACTTTCACAGACGGTCGGTGCCGGGCCCGAAATCCGGTCATCGGTTCAGCAACAGGTCAGCCACGTGTGGGTCGGGGTTCCTCGGCGATCAACCGGGCGAACGCCACGAGTCGTCGGTCGGTATGGAACAGCGACGCGCAGGTGGTCAGTGTCAGTATCTGCTCCGCATCCGGTGCGCTCACCCCTCCCGGGTCGGGGTTCCTCGGCGTGGGAGCCGTCACCCAGGTGGCGGTGAAGGGCAGATCGAGGGCATCGCCATCGCTGGTCAGTTCGTAGGTGAGGATCCGCGAGGCGGTCTCGACGATCACCAGATCGCCCGCCGTCAGGTCGGGCATGTTGCGCAGCGGTTCGCCATGAGTGACGCGGTGGCCGGAGAGCACATAGTTCCCCACCTCGCCGGCCTCGGCGGTGCCCTCGAGGTGCCCGAACCCGGACGCCAGGGCCTCCTCGTCGGTGCCCTCGAGGATCGGAACGCGGTAGTCCTTGCCGAAGCGTGGGATGCGAACCAAGGCTCGGGCGGTTCCTCGATCCGTTTGCGCTTCGGTGTCCTGCGTGGCCCAGGCGTCCTCGAGTTGCTCGATCACCTGCCGCTGCGCCCGGTGGCTGGTCCAGTTGGTGCCGACGAACTGCCAGGCGCACCAACCGACGATGAGTAGCCCGACGCACAGGAGTGCCAGCCCGGCCCACCGTCGCGATCGACTCACGCCTCGACGCTAGTCGGTGCCGCGAGGAAACCGGCGTCGTCGCAGAATCTGAGAGACTTCGAGCATGTCGGATGAGCAGGAGCCGAGCGGGCCGTCGTTGGAACCGCCGTCGTTCTTCGGGCGACGCAACAAGCGCGCCTCCGCTGACGACACCCCCACGACCATCCTCGACGACGCGTCGGCGGCGCCAGTGCCCGCCGCCCCGCCCCCGACGGCCCCGACTGCTCCGGCCCCGCAGAAGGCGCCCCGGGTCAAGAAGCCTCGCAACCCGGTGCTTGCTGGGCGCCTGGCGGCGCTCATCGCCGGACTGCTGGTCGGTGCCGGCATCGTCGGTGCGACCAAGGCATCGTTCGGGATCTGCGAGTCGGTCCGGGGAACCAACAGTTGCGGCGGGCCCGGACTCCTGCTCCTGGTGGTGATCCTGATCGCCGCGGTCCTGGTGGGTGCGGCAGTGCTCAGGCTGGCCAAGGTCCCAGATGCGGGCAGCACCAGTTTCCTGGCGGTCGGGCTGGTCAGCGTGATCGCCCTGCTGTTCTTGATCGATGTGCTCTTCAGCGTGTGGATGATCGTGGTGATCCCGCTGGTCTCGGTGGTGGCGTTCCTCGGTTCCCACTGGGTCACCACGACCTTCATCGAGCCTGGTCCGACCGTCGGTGTGGTCGACGAACCCGAGATCGCCGACCACGACGTTCGCTAGCCGCGACGTCCTCTAGCCACGGCCGGCCCAACTAGGGGCCATAGATCGTGAAGTAGAACGAGGTGTCGTAGAAGCTCCCGTTGCCGATATAGGTATAGACGGTGATGGTCACGGTCCCATTCGTGCAGGACACCCCGGCCACTGAGACCCAGGCTCCGACGAAATAGGGAGTTCCGGTGAAGACGGGCTGGTCACCTGTGCATCCCGGGCGAAGCCCAGGCAGCACCAACGTGTAGGCCCCGGTGCCGATCCTGGACCCCGAGACCGGCCCGGAGGTGTGCGGATCGCTGAGCGTGCCGCCGGAGTCCATGTAGCCGATGGCGACCAAACGGCTGGAGAGCTGAGAGTCGGTCTCTGCCCTGGTGTAGTAGCGCCCATCGTGGTCGTGGCCCGCGCGAGAGAACGCCGCCGAGGACTTCCCGTCCAACAGGTCAGCGTCAGGCGCCTTGACGATGATGTCGTCGGGCAAATGACCCCGCTTGTCGGTGGCGACCAGCTTGTTGGCTCGCTTCTTGGCCGAAGCGCCAGCACTGACCGCGTGCTTGCCGTCGACCTTGTCGGCGTTGACCACCTGCTGGGCGGCTCGCGCCAACTGGGGGCCAGCCGCAACGACGAGCCCGGCGACGAGTCCAGTGACGAGGAAAGGGATGTGGCGACGAAGACGAATCATGACTCCTCCGGATGGCTAGGAGGAGGAGTCTCCTCCGAGCCGGAGCCAGAATCTATGGCCGAGGCGGGTCATCTGGAGGTCGGTCTCAGGCGTTCGCGACCAACTCCGCGATCTGGATCGTGTTGAGCGCGGCACCCTTGCGCAGGTTGTCGCCCGAGACGAACAAGGCCAGGCCGCGGTTGTCCGGCACGCCCGGGTCCTGGCGGATCCGGCCGACGAACGACGGGTCCTTGCCGGCAGCCTGAAGCGGGGTCGGGATCTCGGAGAGCGTGACCCCGGGGGCGGTGGCGAGGATCTCGCGGGCGCGCTCGGGGGTCAGGGCGCGCTCGAACTCGGCGTTGATCGCCAGCGAGTGCCCGGTGAAGACCGGGACCCGGACGCAGAGCCCGGAGACCAGAAGGTCGGGGAGCCCGAGGATCTTGCGGGACTCGTTGCGGAGCTTCTGCTCCTCATCGGTCTCTTCCGAGCCGTCCTCGACGATCGAGCCGGCCAGCGGGAGCACGTTGTAGGCGATGGTGCGCGCGTACTTGTGAGGCTCCGGGAAGACCACGGCCTCACCGTCGTAGGCCAACTCGGCGGCCTTGTCGCCGGCGGCTGCGACCTGGCTCGCGAGCTCCTCGACTCCGGCCACACCGGAACCGGAGACGGCCTGGTAGGTCGAGGCGATCAGTCGGACCAGTCCGGCCTCGTCGTGCAGGGCCTTGAGCACCGGCATGGCCGCCATCGTGGTGCAGTTGGGGTTGGCGATGATGCCGCGGCCCGCCGCGATCACCTCGGCCGCGGCCTCGGGGTTGACCTCTGAGACGACCAGCGGGATCGCCGGGTCCTTGCGGAACGCCGAGGAGTTGTCGACCACGATCACCCCGGCGTCAGCGAACTTCTGGGCCAGCGCGCGTGAGGTGGTCGCCCCGGCGGAGAACAGCGCGACGTCGAGGCCGCTGGGGTCGGCGGTCGCGGCGTCCTCGACGACCACGTTGCGGACGCCGTCGGGTCCGGCGTAGGGCAACACGGTGCCGGCGGATCGTGACGAGGCAAAGAACCGGATCTGGCCGATGGGGAAGTTGCGTTCCTGAAGGATCTGGCGCATCGCGACGCCCACCTGGCCGGTGGCGCCGACGATGCCGACGTTGAGGGTGCGAGTCACCGAGCTCACCGACCCGTTCCGCCGTAGACGACTGCCTCGACCTCGTCGGAGTCCAGGTCGAAGGCGGTGTGCGTGGCGCGGACCGCGTCGTCGACGTCGGACTCGTCGACGATGACCGAGATGCGGATCTCGGAGGTGGAGATCATCTCGATGTTGACCCCGGCAGCGGCCAGGCACGAGAAGAACTTCGCGGTGATCCCGGGGTGGCTGCGCATCCCGGCGCCGATGAGGGACACCTTGCCGATGCTGTCGTCATAGAGGAGCTTGTCGAAGCCGACCTCGCTCTGAAGCTTGTTGAGCGAAGCCATCGCTGCCTGGCCGTCGGTGCGGGGCATGGTGAAGGAGATGTCGGTCAGGTTCGTGGCCGCGGCCGAGACGTTCTGCACGATCATGTCGAGGTTGATCTGAGCCTCGGCGAGGGCTTCGAAGACGCGGGCCGCGACACCCACCTTGTCGGGGACACCGACGACGGTGATCTTGGCTTCGCTGCGGTCGTGGGCGACGCCGGCGATGATCGCGGCTTCCATGGGGGCCTCCTGGTTGGCACTGGCATCGACGGGGTCGTTGATGCTGCCCGCCACGACGGTGCCCTCGTGTTTGTTGAACGAGGACCGGACGTGGATGGGGATGTTGTAGCGACGGGCGTACTCGACGCAGCGCAGATGCAGGATCTTGGCGCCGCAGGCGGCCATCTCGAGCATCTCTTCGTAGGTGACCCGGTCGAGCTTGCGGGCCGTCTTGACGATCCGGGGGTCCGCGGTGAAGACACCGTCGACGTCGGTGTAGATCTCACACACGTCGGCGTTGAGCGCCCCGGCCAACGCGACGGCGGTGGTGTCGGTGCCGCCGCGGCCCAACGTGGTGATCTCCTTGGTGTCGCGGCTGACCCCGTGGAAGCCCGCCACGATCACGATGTGTCCCTCGTCGAGGGCCGTGGAGATCCGCCCCGGGGTGACGTCGATGATCTTGGCCTTGCCGTGCACGGCGTCGGTGATCACCCCGGCTTGGGAACCGGTGAACGAACGGGCCGTGCAGCCGAGGTCGGAG
>JBFIDC010000019.1:0-20036 GCA_041581495.1 Nocardioides sp.
CGGCCGGTGCCCCAGAGGGCATCGGCCGACTCGGTCAGAAGGCACAAGTGGCGCACGCGGACATCACCCGTATGGGGCATTGGCAGATCCCGCCCGACGCACAAGAGTGAGGAGGTTCTAGCCACTCCACACGAAAGGCACTCGGATGACGGTCACACGAACACGCGGACTCAACCCGTCCCTCTCATTCGCGGCACTGGCTCTTGCCTTGCTCGCTCTCCTCGCCACCGCCGCCGGCGTCGGCTACGCGGCCGGCCAGATCGGCACCAACCAGATCAAGAACAACGCCATCACCACACCCAAGATCAAGAAGAACGCCGTCAACACCAAGAAGGTCAAGAACGGCTCCCTCAAAGCTGCCGACCTCGTCAAAGAGGAGAAGCAGAAGAAGCCGACCTTCCTCAACGGCGGAGAGGGCGACTGCATCTGGAAGCCCGGCAGCGCGCTTGCGGCCGGGCTCGCTGGACCCACCTATCGCATGGACCGGTTCGGGCGAGTGGTCCTCGGCGGCGTCGCCATCCCCACTGACGGGCCCGGAGGTGACGGCATCTGCAACTCCAGCGACCCCGGTCAGGGCTCTGACGGCATCGCGTTCAAGTTGCCGGCCAAATACATCCCGGCCAAGACGATCCTCCTCGTTCAGGGGGCCACCAACAGCATCGTGATCGCCGGGCCCGCAGGACTCGTCGACGGGGGCCTTTCGCTCGCGCCCGGCACCGTCTTCTCCTCGCAAGCAGGATTCGTCCTCGATGGTCTCGTCTATGACCCGGTCGGCGCCAAGGTCGTCCTAGCAAAGACGAAGACTGGTGGACGCTACACGGGCAGCCTGGCCAAGGCGTTGGCGAGGAACTGACTCGACCGGAGCCACGTGGTTCGTGACGCTGTCGCATCACCCGAATAGGTCATTGGCAGAACCCGCCGGACGCACAAGAGTGAGGAGGTTCAAGCCCTATCCCTCGCGAAAGGCACTCGGATGTCGACCACACGAACACGCGGACTGAACCCGGTCTCATTGGCAGCACTGGCTCTCGGCCTGCTCGCTCTCCTCGCCACCGCCGCCGGCGTCGGCTACGCGGCCGGCCAGATCGGCACCAACCAGATCAAGAACAACGCCATCACCACACCCAAGATCAAGAAGAACGCCGTCAACTCCCAAAAGGTCAAGAACGGCTCCCTCAAAGCCGCCGACCTCGTCAAGGAGAAGAAGCAGAAGAAGCCGACCTTCCTCAACGGCGGCGACGGTGACTGCGTCTGGCAAGCGGGCGGGGCGCTCATCGCCGGCTTGGGGAACCCGACCTATCGCAAGGACCGGTTCGGGACCGTCCACCTCACCGGCATCGCCCAGCGCTCCAACGGGCCGGGCGGTGACACGGTGTGCAATTCCAGTGACCCCGGAGAGACCGCGGACGGGATCGCGTTCAAACTCCCGCCCGGCTTCATTCCGGCCAAGTCGATCCTCCTGGCGAGCGGCACCGAAGAGATCATCATCGTGGGCGCCGGTGGCCTGACAGCGCCCGGCGTCTCGTTGCCGGCCGGCGCGGTGTTCGGGTCCGGCACCGTACTGCTCCTCGACGGCCTGTACTTCCAGCCTGCGGGCTCCAAGGTGGTCGTCGCGAAGACCAAAGCATCGGGTCGCTTTCAGCCCGGCATGTTGGGCTGATCCCCCGGTCAGAGCGAACGCTGGTACTGAATCGCTCGCCCCATGATCCGGTAGTTCAACGCATCGTTGACAGCGATCATGTGGTCGTTGGACTCGGCGTTCCAAGTATCGATGGTCTCGAGTTGGGGCTGAACCTCACGCAGCCAGAGGTTCATCCCTGACTTGAGCAGCAGACCCAGTCGGTGTCCCCGGTGGGCACCGACCACGGTGGTGTCGTGCTGCTCACCGGCCTCCGGTTGCTCCTGGTCCACGGCCACGATGGTGTGGCCGGCTAGTTCACCGCTGCCCCGGTGCCGCGCCACCAGGCGATGCAACACCAGCCCACGGTCGATCATCGCCGTCTCGTAGGCACGGATCCGCTCGGGCGGGAACACCTCGTCCTCGATGTCGAGGTCGTCGGTGGGCGCATCGTTGATCGACTCGACCATCGCCGAGAGCGCCGGAAGGTCCTCATCGGGCGTGGGTCCGACCCGACCGACCAGTTCGTACTCTCCCGCGACCGATGCAGCGTGGCCGTGGAGCTCCCGGACGTGGGTCCAGTCGAGTTCGGCGAGGTGCTGACGCCGGTTGATCGACTGGCTCTTGGCCGAGAAGCCGTGCTTCGAGGCGAAGCCGGAGGCTGCCGGCGACTCCCAGCCATCGATCCCGGCCGACGTCCGGCTGAGTTCGTGGGTTCGCTCGAGCAGCACCTCGAGGAGCGCCGTGCCCAAGCCACGCCGACGGTGGTCCGGGTGAACCGCGAGATCCCACCACGCGAGGTGCAAGTTGTCGTACTCACTGGTCGAGCAACTTCCATGGCCAACCACCGAACCCGACTCATAGAGGAGGAACGGGACCGGTGGCTCGTCGTCCCACCCGAAGCGGAACCGACTCTGCGCCTTCAGGAGCGTGAGCGGGTGCATCCACGGGGAGTCGACCGCGCGGACCCGGTTCTCCAACTGCGCATACGCCTCGACAGACTCGGCGTTATCGGGGCCGAAGGTCTCGACGTGCAGGCGTCGGTCCATGCGACCACCCTGCGACACCTGCGCCTCGATCGCCAGCCCATTGGGCTCAGATGCGCTCGATGATTGTCACGTTCGCCTGGCCGCCGCCCTCGCACATGGTCTGCAGGGCGTAACGCCCACCCGTGCGCTCCAACTCATTGAGCATCGTGGCCATGATCCGGGTGCCGGTGGCGCCGATCGGGTGACCCAGCGCGATGCCGCCACCGTTGACGTTGACCTTCTCGTGCGGCACGTCGAGTTCCTTCATCCAGGCCATCACGACGCAGGCGAAGGCCTCGTTGCACTCGAACAGGTCGATGTCGTCGATCGTGAGTCCCGCGCGCTCGAGGGCGCGCTTGGTGGCTCGGATCGGGCCGGTCAGCATCCACACCGGGTCGTCACCGGTGACCGAGAGGTGGTGGACGCGGGCGCGTGGGGTGAGCCCGTGGTCGACAACAGCCGCTCCGGATGCGATCAGCATCGCCGAGGATGCGTCACAGATCTGCGAGGCGACCGCGGCGGTGATCCGGCCACCCGGCGCCAGCGGATCGAGGCCGGCCATCTTCTCCAGCGAGGTCTCGCGCGGGCATTGGTCGGTCTCGAAGACCGAGTCGTCTGCCAGCGTGATCGGCGCGATCTCGTTCTTGAAACGCCCTTCGGTGATCGCGGTCCGAGCGCGGTCGTGCGAGGCCAGCGCGAACGCCTCCATGTCCTCACGGGAGATGTCCCACTTCTCGGCGATCATCTCCGCCGATCGGAACTGACTGACCTCTTGATCCCCATAGCGCGCCTGCCAACCCGGTGATTCGGCAAACGGCGTGGTGAAGCCGTACTCCTGGCCGACGAGCATCGCCGCCGAGATCGGGATCGCGCTCATGTTCTGAACCCCACCCGCGACCACCAGGTCCTGGGTTCCCGACATCACGCCCTGGGCAGCGAAGTGCACCGCCTGTTGCGAGGACCCGCATTGGCGGTCGATCGTGACGCCCGGCACGTGATCGGGCAGACCAGCGACCAACCAGGCGGTGCGCGCGACGTCGCCGGCCTGGGAGCCGATGGTGTCGCAGCAGCCCAGGATGACGTCGTCGACCGCGCCGGCGTCCACGCCGGTCCGGGCCATCAACGCGCCGATGCTGTGCGCGGCCAGATCGGCGGAGTGCACGCCGGCCAGGGAGCCGCCGCGCTTGCCGACCGGGGTGCGAACCGCGTCGATGATGAATGCTTCAGCCATGGGTGATGCCCTCCAAGAGGATGGTCAGATATTGACGTGCGATGTCGGTGTGCGATCGGCGCCCACCGGGTCGGTACCACGCGACGGAGACCCAGATCGTGTCGCGGATGAAGCGGTAGGTGAGTTCGAGATCCAGGTCTGAACGCAGCACCCCGGCGTCGATGCCCGACTGGAGCAACTCCAGCCACACCAACCGGGACTGCTGGTTGCGTTCGCCGAGGTAGGCGAACCGGTCGAAGGTCAGCAGATAGGCAGCGTCGTTCTGAAAGATCGCGACTTCGTCAGGGTGCTTGTCGATCGCATCGAAGGAGACC
Source organism: Nocardioides sp. (assembly GCA_041581495.1). Classification (GTDB taxonomy): domain Bacteria; phylum Actinomycetota; class Actinomycetes; order Propionibacteriales; family Nocardioidaceae; genus Nocardioides. The sequence goes on from JBFIDC010000019.1 coordinate 4,192, forward strand.
AGGACGGCCTGCTCGAACTTGGCCCGGGGGTCGAGGTCGCTGGCCAGGATCTCGTCGTACTGCCCGAACAAGTCCTCCTGGAAGGTCGAGAGGATCTCGTCGACGATCGACTCCTTGGAGTCGAAGTGGTGATAGAGGCTGCCAGACAAGATGCCGGCCGCGTCGGCGATGTCGCGAACAGTGGTGTTGCGGAACCCGCGTTCGGCGAAGAGCCGGGCGGCGATGGCGAGCAACTCAGAGCGACGCGAGCCGTCTGCGGTCGGCCCGCTCGCCGCCGTCGCGGGCTTGGTGCTCATGCCTGCTGGCTCGATACGGCGACGACCTCGCCGGTCATGTAGGAGGCGTAGTCGCTGGCCAAGAAGACCATCACGTTGGCGACCTCCCAAGGCTCCGCCGCGCGCCCGAAGGCCTCGCGCTGCTTCAGCTCGGCCAGCAGGTCGTCCGAGGTCACCTTGGCCAGGAACGGATGCATCGCCAGACTCGGGCTCACCGCGTTGACCCGGATGCCGTGGGGTGCCAGGTCGATCGCCGAGCACCTGGTCAGCGCCATCACGCCGGCCTTCGCCGCCGCGTAGTGGGCTTGGCCCTCCTGGGCACGCCAGCCGATCACCGAGGCGTTGTTGACGATCACGCCCTTCTTGCCGGCAGCGACGAACCGCTGGCCCGCGGCACGGACGCAGCGCATCGTTCCGGTCAGCGTGATGTCGAGGACCAGGCTCCACTGCTCATCGGTCATCTCCAAGACGCTGGCGGTGCCACCGAGGCCGGCATTGTTGATCATGATGTCGACCCCGCCGAACTCCTCGGCCGCGTCGAGCAGTGCTTGCACGTGGGCCTCGTCGGTCACGTTGCAGACCAGTTGACGCACTCGCTCGGCGCCGAACTCGGCGGCCAGCGTCTCCTCGGCTTCGGCGAGGCGGCGTTCGTGGGTGTCGCTGAAGACCACCGCCTTGGCGCCCTCCTCCAGGGCACGACGAACCACAGCGGCGCCGATCCCGGCTCCCGCGGCTGCCGTCACCACGACGACCTTGCCGGCCAGCAGGTCGTGTCCAGGCACGTAGTCGGGGACGGGTTGCTCCGGACGGTGAGTGCTCATCGTGGTGCTCCCTTGGGTTCGCGGGGCAGACCGAGCACGCGCTCGGCCAGGATGTTGCGCTGCACTTCGTCGCTGCCGCCATAGATCGTGTCGGAGCGCGAGAACAGGAAGAGTCGTTGCCACTCGTTCAGGTCGTACGGGGCCGCCTCGGCGATCAGACCACCGGGACCGAGCACGTCCATCGCGACCTCACCGAGTCGCTTGTGCCAGTTGGCCCAGGCCAACTTGAAGATCGAGGCCGCACCGCCGCCTGCGGCTGAGTCGTCGCCGCCGGTCACGTTCGAGAGGCTGCGCAGGGCAGTGAATCGCAGCACCTCGAGCTCCGCCTTCAAGTTGGCGAGCCGATCCCGAAGGATTGCGTCCTCGATCGTGCCGTTTGCCTTTGCCAGCGTGACCAGCCCGTCGAGTTCGCGGCTGAAGTCGACGAGTTGCGCCAGGATCGAGACGCCGCGTTCGAAGCCGAGCAGTCCCATCGCCACCGCCCAGCCGCCGCCGGGCTCACCCACCACGAGGTCGGCCGCGGTGCGCGCGCCGGTGAGGAAGACCTCGTTGAACTCCGAGCCGCCGGTCAACTGCTCGATCGGGCGGACCTCGACGCCGTCCTGCTCGATCGGCACCAGGAGGAACGAGAGTCCGTGGTGACGCTGCGACCCGGGCTCGCTGCGGGCGATCACGAACAGCCACTGACTGAAGTGCGCGTTGGAGGTCCAGACCTTCTGGCCGTCGAGCACCCACTCGCCGCCGTCCAGGCGAGCCCTGGTCTGCACGTTGGCCAGGTCGGATCCGGCGTTGGGCTCGGAGTAGCCCTGGGCCCACAGTTCCTCGACCGCGAGGATCTTGGGGAGGAAGCGAGCCTGCTGCTCGGGGGTGCCGAAGGCCATCAGCGTCGGGCCGAGCAGTTCTTCGCCCAGGTGGTTGACCCGCGCGGGTGCGTTGGAGCGGGCGTACTCCTCGTGGAAGATCACCTGCTGCCACAGACTCAACCCGCGGCCACCGTGCTCGACGGGCCAGCCGACGCCGGTCCAGCCGTGGCTTGCCAGATGCCGGTTCCAGGCCAGCCGCTCCTCGATGGCCTCGTGGTCCTTGCCCGGGCCGCCGAGGCCTCGCAGCGCCCCGAACTCTCCGCTGAGGTGCTCCTCGAGCCAACCTCGGATCTCGGCACGGAACGCCTCGTCCTCAGCCGAGTAGGTCAGGTCCACGTTTGCTATCCTACCAAGCAAATGCTTGGTCAAGATACTGTCCCCGCTCTGGTGCGCGCTGCCGCCGATGCCTACGGCGACCACCCGGCCTATGTCGAGGGTGCTCGCACCCTGAGTTATGCCGAGTTGCTGGCGCGCGTCGAATCAACCGCAGCGGCCTTCGTCGAGGCCGGTCTGTGCGACGGCGACCGGGTCGTGGTCTGGGGCCCCAACAGCATCGACTGGGCCATCGCCGGACTCGCCGCGTCCTACGCCGGCGGCGTTCTCGTCCCTGCCAACTCGCGCTATGTGGGTGCCGAGGTGGCCGACCTCGTCGAGCGCACCGAGGCCCGCATCGTCGTCGTCGACCAGGGCTTCTTGGGTCGCGATCAGATCCACGAGTTGGCTGCTGCCGGAGTCACGGACCCCGTGGTGGTCCTCGAGGAACTCATGGCCCGCGAGGCTGCGCCCACGGACTTCCCGCCCCGGGACCCCGACGACGTCGCCGACATCTTGTTCACCTCCGGGACCACTGGCCGCTCCAAGGGAGCGATGAGCGCGCACCGCCAGTCCATCGGGGTAGCGCGCGCTTGGGCCGAACTCGGTGGCGTCCGTCGCGACGACCGCTACCTGGTGGTCAACCCGTTCTTCCACTCCTTCGGCTACAAGATCGGCATCCTGGTGGGGTTGCTGACCGGCGCCACCCTCTATCCGGTGGCGACCTTCGACGTGGACGCGACGATGCGGTTGATCCAGGACGAGCAGATCACCGTCTTTCCTGGCGCTCCCACGCTGTATCAGTCGATGCTCGCGGCACCGAGCCGCGCCGACCACGACCTCTCCTCGTTGCGTCTGGCCGTCACCGGCGCCGCCGTGGTGCCCGTGGTGCTGATCGAGCGGATGCGCGAGGAGTTGGGCATCGACCAGGTGGTCACGGCGTTCGGCATGACAGAGGCAGTCGTGGTGACCATGTGCCGCGAGGGAGATCCAGCGGACCTGGTGGCCAACACCTGTGGCCGGGCGATCCCCGGCATGGAGACCCGGATCGATGCCCCCGACCCCGAGAGCGGCGCCGGCGAGCTCCTGGTCCGAGGCGACTACGTCATGCTCGGCTATTTCAACGACCCCGAGGCGACCGCCGAGGCGATCGACCCGGACGGCTGGCTGCACACCGGTGACATCGGCACTCTCGACGCCGAGGGCAACCTCAAGATCACCGACCGACTCAAGGACATGTACATCTCCGGTGGGTTCAACGTGTACCCCGCTGAGGTCGAGCAGACCCTGATGCGCTGCCCGGGCGTCGCCGACGTCGCGGTGGTCGGCATCCCCGACGAACGGATGGGCGAGGTCGGCAAGGCCTACGTCGTGGCCTCGACGGACCCGTCCACCCAGGTCGGTCCAGAGGACGTCATCGCTTTCGCCAAGCAGCACCTGGCCAACTTCAAGGTGCCCCGCCAGATCCAGATCGTGCACACCCTGCCGCGCAACCTGTCCGGCAAGGTGCTCAAGACAGAATTGCGAGACCACTGATGGACCTGACCCTGTCCGAGTCCGAGCTGGCCTTCCAGGCCGAAGCCCGCGAATGGCTGGCCGCCAACGTGCCGAGCGAGCCGCTGCCCTCGATGGACACCGCCGAGGGCTGGGTGCTCCACCAGGAGTGGGAGGCCAAGCTCGCCGAGGCGCGCTGGGCCGTCGTTTCGTGGCCGCGGGAGTACCACGGTCGCGAGGCATCCCTGGTCGAGTGGGTCATCTTCGAGGAGGAGTACTACCGGGCGGGCGCACCCGGCCGGGTCTCCCAGAACGGCATCTTCCTGCTGGCGCCGATCATCTTCGACCACGGCACCAAGGAGCAGCAGGACCGGTTCCTGCCGTCGATGGCGACCGGCGAGAAGATCTGGGCGCAGGCCTGGTCCGAACCCGAGGCCGGCTCCGATCTGGCGTCGTTGAAGTCCACCGCCCGCCGCGACGACGAACGCGGCGGCTGGATTCTCAACGGCCAGAAGACGTGGTCCTCACGCGCCACTCACGCCCACTGGGGCTTCGGGCTGTTCCGCTCCGACCCGTCGGCCGAGCGCCATCGTGGCCTGACCTACTTCCTGTTCCCGTTGGACGCCCAGGGGCTCACCGTCCGGCCGATCGCTCAACTCGATGGCGAGGCCGGCTTCGCCGAGATCTTCTTCGAGGACGTCTTCGTCCCGGACGCCGACGTGCTCGGTGGCGTCGGCGACGGCTGGTCGGTCGCGATGAGCACGGCCGGCAACGAGCGGGGTCTGTCGCTGCGCTCCCCCGGCCGGTTCTGCGCGGCGGCCGACCGACTGGTCGACCTTTACTCCAAGGTGGTCGAGCAGCGAGGAACGAGCGTCGTCGAGACCGCTCCGACCGGGGTCGTCGACGCCTGGATCAAGGCCCAGGCCTACCGGCTCTACACCTGGGGCACCGTCACCCGCCTGGCGAACGGCGGCGACATGGGCGCGGCCGGATCGGTCAACAAGGTGTTCTGGTCCGAACTCGACATCGCCCTGCACGAGACGGCCCTCGACCTGCTCGGCCCGGCGGCCGAACTGGAGTCGGCGTGGCTGGACGGCTACACGTTCTCCCTGTCCGGCCCGATCTATGCCGGCACCAACGAGATCCAGCGCAACATCGTGGCCGAACGGATCCTCGGGTTGCCCCGCGAACCGAAAGGGGTCAACCGATGAGGTTCGAACTCACCACAGACCAACGCGACTTCGCCGCTTCGCTGGACTCACTGCTGGCGGCCTCCGACACCGCAGCGGTGGCCCGCGCCTGGGCCGACGGAGACCACGAGCCCGGGCTGAAGCTCTGGGCCCGCCTGGCCGAACAGGGCATCACCATGCTGGCCACCGAGGCGACGCCGGTCGAGGTCGTCATCGCCTTCGAGGCTTTGGGCAAGTACGCCGTCCCGGGCCCCTGGGTCGAGTCCGCCGCGTTCCTGCCCAGCCTGCTGGGTCGGGAGATCGAGGGCATCGCCACGGTCGCGGCCCCTCCCCACGTGCCCCTGGCCCTCGACGCCGACATCGCCGATGAGGTCTACCTCGTGGCTGACGGTGCCGTTCGCCGGGCCACGGTCGGCGCGATCCATCACTCCGTGGACCGCACCCGTCGCCTGTTCGAGGTCACCGGCGAGGACGCCGTCGAGTCGGGACCACCCCGATTCGCCGTCGACCTGGGCGTCCTCGCGACCGCCGCCCAGTTGCTCGGCCTCGGCGAGCGGATCCTGGCCGACTCGGTGACCTATGTGAAGCAGCGCAAGCAGTTCGGTCGCGAGATCGGGTCCTACCAGGCGATCAAGCACGCGCTGGCCGACGTCCGGATCGCCCTCGACTTCGCCCGTCCTCTCGTCTACGGGGCCGCGATCGACACCTCGCGGCTCAACGCCTCCACGGCCAAGGTGGCGTGTTCGGAGGCTGCCTACCTCGCCTCGCGCACCGGCCTCCAGGTGCACGGCGCGATCGGCTACACCGCCGAGTTCGACCTCTCGATCTGGCTGACCAAAGTGCGCGCCCTGGTGAGCGCCTGGGGAACACCCGCCGCCCACCGCCAGATCGTGCTCGACTCGCTGGTTTCGACAGTCTCGACCGGCCGGGAGGCGTGATGGAGTTCGGGCTCTCCGAGGAGCAGCAGGAACTCGCGGCCACCGTGCGAGCGGTCCTGGCCAAACGCGCCGACAGCGCTGCGGTCCGCGCCGCCGCCGAGTCCGAGGGTGGCTATGACGCAGCCCTGTGGGAGTTGCTGTGCGAGCAGATCGGCGTCGCTGCCCTCGGCATCCCCGAGGAGTACGACGGCGCCGGTTTCTCCCTGTTCGAGTCCCTGATCGCCCTGGAGGAGGTCGGCCGGTCCCTCGCGCCGTCTCCCCTGCTGTCGTCGCTCATCGCCGCCGAGGCACTGCTGGCCGGCGCCGACGAGGAGGCCAAGCGCAGGCTGCTCCCCCGGATCGCGGCAGGCGAATTGGCGGCGTTCGTCGACGGCGACGCCCCCGCCCTGTTCGCCGATCGCGCCACGGTGCTGGTCGCGGCCACCGAGCGCGGTCTCGTCGAACTCGACGCCGACAACGTCCAGCGGACCTGGCGGCCGTCCATGGACCAAACCATCAGGCTGGCGGTCGTCGACACCGATGGTGGCACCGTCATCGGCGATGCGGACCTCGCCCGCGACCGTGCCCATCTGGTCGGCGCGGTCGGCGCCGCCGCCCTCCAGGCAGGGTGCGCCGCGCGCGCCCTGGAGATGACCGTCGGCTACAGCCTCGAACGGGTGCAGTTCGGTCGCCAGATCGGGTCATTCCAGGCGCTCAAGCACCGGATGGCCGACATGCTGGTGCTCGTCGAGATGAGCAGGTCGGCGAGTTGGGCGGCGTCCTACGCAGTCTCGGCGGGCGCCTCGAACGCCGAGGAGTTGGCCCACGTCGCGAAGTCCTACTGCTCCGATGCGCTCGACCACATCGCCGGCGAGACCGTCCAACTCCACGGCGGCATCGCCATCACCTGGGAGCACGACGCCCAACTCGTCTTCAAGCGGGCACACGCGCTCTCGCAGCTCTTCGGCCAAGCTCACCAGCATCGCGCGCTGATCGAACTCTAGGCGCGCGGCCGCGGCGTGTGCGGATGCTCCGGGTCGGCGGCGAACGCCTTCTCATAGATGTCGTAGACCAGCGCGGCCTTGTGGTTGTTGTAGTCCATGACGTCGGCGAAGTCGCGCTCAGCGAGGCCTGCCTTCAGTGCCCCGTAGGCGTCGCGGTCCTCGGCGTTGGCGCGCAGCCAGTCCCGAAACAGCCGGGTGCGGGCGGGCTCCCGGCTGCCAGGAGAGAAGACGTGGACATTGCTCTGTGGGTCCTCGGTCGCCACCACGCGGTGTTGCTCCCACTCAGGCTCCCGCACTCGAAGCACGAAGCCCGCGGCCTCCAGATCAGGGAGGTAGGCCGCCTCGTCGGCGCTGTCCGCGACGATCAGGTTGATGTCGATGACCGGTTTGGCGGCCAAGCCGGGGACGGCGGTCGAACCGACGTGCTCCACGGTGAGCGCGCGGGCCCCCAGTGCCCGATGGATCCGTGCGGCGATCCGTTCGAATGCGGCGGGCCACGAATCGTCGTAGGGCACCACGACAACCGAGCGAGAGGTGCCCCCGACGCGCGCCTGGGCCACCTCAGCGAGGTCGGCGAGTTCGAAGGCTCGCCACAGCGGATGCGTGCTCACCTACGTGGTGGTGGTCGCGTACTTGCCCTGGAAGAACAGGAGCGGCTTGGTCACTTCGGCATCGGGAACCGCGAGGTCGACCACCTGGCCGATGACGACGAAGTGGTCGCCGGCCTCGTAGGCAGTGTGGATCTGGCAGTCGACGTAGCCCAGCACCCCGTCGAGCAGCGGCGACCCGGTCACCGGCGCGGGCGCCCACGGGACACCGGCGAACTTGTCGCTGCCGCGGCTGGCCATCTGATTGGACAGTTCGGCCTGGTCATCGGCCAGGAAGTTCACGCAGAAGCGACCGGAGCGTTGGATCATCGGCCACGCGCGTGAGGTCTTGGCGGGAATGAACAGCACCAGCGGCGGATTCAGCGAGACGCTCGAGAACGACTGGCACGTCATGCCGACCGGTTCGCCGCCGCTGATCGCCGTCACGACGGTCACGCCTGAGGCGAACCGACCGAGGACGTCGCGGAACAGGCGCGCGGCCGTCATCGCCGCCTCGTCGTCGGTGTCGATCTCGACGTCTTCGCCGGGGCGGAGTTGGAAGTCGTACATCGAGTCCCCGAGCCACGACTCGATCAAGTCATGACTCGGCCACGTCTCCCGAGCGTCTGGGCTCATGCCGTCGGGAATCTCCGGCGTGCTCATGCGGCTCACCGTATGCGCTACTGACCGCCGCCGAAGACATGACCCCAGTACGAGACGGCGGTGGATTCACGAGCCACCCACCGCTCGTCGTCGACCTGGAGACCCTCGGTGCCGAACTCGATGTCGAAGCCGCCGGGCGACTTCACATAGAACGAGACCATCTCGTCGTTCATGTGGCGCCCCAGGGTGGCCGACAGCGGCTGCTGGTGTTTGCGCACCCGCTCGAGCGCCCGACCGACGTGGTCGAGTTTGTCGACCTCCAACATGATGTGGACGCACTTGGAGGGGTTCGGCATCGGCAGGAAGGCCAGGGAGTGGTGCCTGGGGTTCACGCCCAGGAACCGCAGCCAGATCTTGGATCCCGGCTCCTTGCCCACGAACTCGCCAGGCATGCTCATCGAGTCACGCAGCCGGAAGCCGAGCGTGTCGCGATAGAACGCGAGCGCCTCGACGTCATCGGTAACCGGCACCACGACGTGCCCCATGCCCTGGTCGCCGGTGACGAATGTGGCTGCGTACGGCGTCACGATCGGGCGCGATTCGTAGGTGATGCCGTGGAACAGCTCGAAGACGTTGTCGAAGGGGTCGCGGAAGCGGATGAGCTCTTGGACGCGGCGCTCGTCGAGCTCCTCGCGGGTGCCCTCCTCGACCTCGATCCCCGCCTTGGCGAGATGCTCGCGCGCAGCCTGGAGAGCGGTGTGATCGGCCATCTCCCAGCCGACGCAGTCGAGTTGGTCCACATCGGAGGGGAAGACGACCAGCCGGGCCGACACCTCGTCGATGCGCCAGTACTGGTGGTCGGGGTTGGGGCCCCGCCCCTCGGCCAGGCCGAGCACCTTGCCGGCGAAGAGCTTCCACTTCTCCAGGTCGGTGCTGGCTACCCGGACGTAGCCCATGGACTTGATGTCGATGCTCATCGTTGCCTCTCTTGATGACGAGCCAAGAACGCGGTGGCGACTTCGGCGAACTCCTCGGCAGCCTCGATCTGCGCCCAGTGCCCACAGTTGGGGAACACGTGCAGGCTCGCTTTGGGGATCGCCTTGAGCGCCACCATGGCGCCGTCGAGCGGGTTGACGCGGTCCTCGCGACCCCAGGTCAGCAGGGTGTGCTTGCGGATCTTGTGGGCATCGCGCCACAGCATGCCGTCTTCGGCGCTGGCCGGGTCGAAGAACGACATCCCCATGGCGATCATCGCCTCCTGGGCACCCGGCGCGGTGGCATCGGCGAACCGCTCCTCGACCAACTCGTCGGTGACCAGGTCCTGGTTGACCACCATGGTCGAGATGAACGCGCGCAGCGCCTCGCGGGTCGGCGCCATGTTGAACTCCATGAGCCGCTTGACGCCCTCGGTCGGGTCCGCGTGGAACAGGTTCAGCGAAAGCCCACCGGGTCCCATCAAGATCAGCCGGCCGACCCGGTCGGGGTACTCGAGCGCGAGCCGAGTCGCGGTTCCACCACCGAGACTGTTGCCGAGCAGGTGCACCTTGTCGATGCCCAGTTCATCGAGCAGGGCCACCACGTAGGTCGCGGAGAACCGGAAGTAGTTGCCCACCACCGGCGCCTTGTCGGACCCACCGAACCCGGGCTGATCGACCAGCAGGGTGCGGAACGACTCGGCGAAGCGCGGCAGCGCCGAACCGAAGTTCGACCACGCCGAGGCGCCCGGACCGCCACCGTGCAACATCAGGAGCGGCAGGTCGCCGCCGATCCCCGTCGGTGCGGCCGGTCCGGCCTCGTAGTAGTTCAGCGTCAGGTCGTTGGCCTTGGCGCTGCGGCGTACCGATTCCTTGTCGAAGGTGCTGCCATCGGGCACGGCTCAGTACATCCCCGGGTCGATCTTGTGACCGAACTCGTGGGCACCGAACATCTGAAGTGCCCGCTCGGGGTCGTTGGCCGCGTGGACGCGACCGGCGTGGGCATCGCGCCAGGCACGCTGCAGGTAGGTGCCCTCGGCGAGGACACGACCACCGGAGGCCTCGAAGAGTTCGTCGATGGCGTCGATGGCGCGCTGACTTCCGAGAACCTGGTCGCGCCGAACCTTCAGGCGCAACCCCAGCGGGATCTTCTCGCCCTTGGCGACGTAGTCCATCTCTTCGCGGATGTTGTTGATCAACAGCGCCCAGGCAGCGTCGATCTCCGAACTGGCCCGGGCGATCCGCACAGCGGCGAACGGGTCGAGCGACGCCTTCTCGCCCAGGTAGGCGGCCCGGCTGCGGTTCTGCTGCATCTCCACGTGTTCGGCGTAGGCGCCCCTGGCCATGCCGATCATCGGCGTGGTGATGGTGCCGGTGAAGATCGAGTGGAACGGCAGCTTGTAGAGGTCGGAGGTGTTCTGCTCCTGACCCGGGCCCTTGCACTGGCCCGTCTCGCTCATCGACAAGGTGAAGGCTTCGGGGACGAAGACGTCCTCGACCACGATGTCGTTGGACCCGGTGCCGCGTAGGCCGACGGTGTGCCACACGTCGATGATCGTGTAGTCCTTGCGCGGGATCATGAAGGTCTTGAAGTCGATGACGTTGCCGTCCTCGTTGAAGACCAGTCCGCCCAGCAGCACCCACGAGCAGTGGTCGCAACCCGATGAGAAGCTCCACTTGCCCGACAGGGTGTAGCCGCCGTCGGCGACCGTCGCCTTGCCGGTCGGCGCGTACGACGAACTGAGGCGGGTGTTGGTGTCCTCGCCCCAAACTGCCTGCTGCGCCTCGTCGGCGAACAGCGCAACCTGCCAGGGGTGGACGCCCACCACGCTGGAGACCCAGCCGGTGGATCCACACGCGCTCGCGATGTCGCGCACGGCGGTGTAGAAATCGACCGGGCTCGCTTCGAAACCGTCGAACCGCTTGGGCTGGAGGAGCCGGAAGAACCCGGTCTCCTCAAGTTCTTTGATGTTGGCTTCGGGCACAACACGGAGGCGCTCGGCCTCATCGGCACGCTCCCGAATGCTGGGAAGCAGGTCACGGACCGCGTCAAGTACTGCCTGGGACATCGCACACTCCTCCTGGTGAGGTGGCAATACTAGAACACGTTCTAGTTCTTTGTCGACGTCATTCGGCTACTTCAGATGGACAAGCGCTTCGCGCGCCGCCACAGGGCCTCATCGTGGCGCTCCGCAATGTAGTCGCGAACCTCGCTGGGCAGGCCTCGTTCCTTGCCCCGAATCTCCTCGAGGTAGCGGCGGTGCACCCTGTCGAAGGCCCGCATCACAGCGTCGTCGGGTTCCAAGTCCAGCCAACTCAACAAGGCGAGCAAGACCCGAGCATCGGGGTCGCTGAAGAAGGATTCGTACTCGACCAACTGGACGCGGTCGGGGAACCTGCGTCGGTTGCGGACCAAGCGGCGCGTCCCCGCGTTCCAGTAGTCGACCGCCGCCCGGGCGTCATTGCGGGCCGGCCAGGCATCCGTCGGGTCCTGGGCCCGAACGCTCCACGACGCCGCCGTCGGCTCGACGTTGCGAACGATGCCGATGTGACGAGCTTTCGGGAAGTTCTCACGCATCCCACCGAGTTTGACCTCGGTCATCTTGTCGCCGACGTAACGCGCGGAGTCGAAGCGCTCCTGCATCTCGGCGTACTTGCCGGTGAAGCGGCGGTCCTCGGGGGTGAGGTTGGTCAGTTCGTCGCTGAAGTCGAAGAACCTCGACTTGTCGGTGAACAACTCCGGGCGCAACTCATCGAGCCGGGCGCCCCACAACCTCTTGTAGCGCTCACAGCCCAAGACGATCTGCTGATGGGACGACAGCACGTCCCACAGGGCAGTGGTCCCCGAACGCCCGATGCCCACCACGAAGCACAGTTCCGGCGTCACATGTCGAACCCTAGCCTCAGGCTCTTCGCCCGCTGCCAAGCACCGGCCCCGCGGGCCGGCTCACGTGCGCGTGCCGCCCCGCCAGTGAGCGTCGGTGTTAGAACTGGGCCGTGACTCGCAGCGATTCCTCCGGCCATCCACCTGGCGACCTGCTCGACCGCTACGGGCCGTGGGCGATCATCGCGGGAGGCTCCGAGGGGGTGGGCCGATCCTTCGCCACCCAGTTGGCCCAGGCGGGGCTGAACCTGGTGCTCATCGCCCGCAAGCCGGTGGCCCTGGAGGAGACCGCGGCACTGTGCCGGGCTCACGGCGTGGAGGTGCGGCCGCTGGCGCTCGACCTCACCGCGCCGGATGCCGTGGCTCGCGTCATCGATGAGGCGGAGGACGTCGAGGTCGGACTGCTGGTCTTCAACGCGGGCGCCAACACCCACAGCGAGGAGTTCCTCGACGGTGACCTGGCCGAGTTCGCGAAGGTGATCGATCTGAACATCACCACTCCCCTGGCGCTGGTGCACCACTTCGGCCGGTCGATGCGCGAGCGCGGTCGCGGCGGGATCCTGATGGTCGGCTCCAAGGCTGCCTCGGTCGGGTCCGTGCGCCACACCGTCTATGGCGGTGTGAAGGCCTTCGGCCAGACCTTCGCCGAGGGCTTGTGGATCGAACTGCGTGAGCACGGCGTCGACGTGCTGGAGTTGGTGCTCGGCGTGACGCGCACACCGGCGATGCAACGGGTGGGATTGTCGATGGACATCCCAGGGATGGAGGCGGCGGAGCCGGACGACGTCGCCCGCGAGGGCTTGGCGCACCTGGCGTCCGGTCCGGTGTGGAGAGCCGGCGAGCCTGATCAGCGGCCCCGGGCGGACATCGTGCTCGGACTGCACCGGATGATGTCGAAGCTGATGGGCTCGTGAGGATCGGCCGATGAAGATCGCGTTGTCGACCCCGGTCGTCGTGCAGATGCCGGGGGTCGCCTCCGCGTGGGAGACGACGGCGGGGCCCGAGGAGCTGACGCAGGTCGCCCGGACCGCTGAGGAACTCGGTTTCGATCACCTCACGTGCTCCGAGCACATCGGGGTGCCCAGCGAGGCCGCCCGGATGCGGGGCGCACCCTACTGGGACCCGCTGGCGACGTTGTCGTTCCTGGCCGCGCACACCAGTCGGATCCGACTGGCGACCTCGGTTCTGGTCGCGGCCTACCACCACCCGTTGGCGGTCGCCAAGCGCTACGGGACGCTCGACCGACTCAGCGGCGGTCGCGTCGTCTTGGGGGTCGGGGTGGGGTCGCTGCGCGAGGAGTTCGCGCTGCTCGGAGCTGACTGGGAGGGCCGCGGGGGTGCCGCCGACCACTTCCTCGACGCGGTGCGTGCGGCGTGGGGACAAGCCGAGGTGGACGGGTTCACCATCGAACCGCACGCCACCTCGACGCGTGTGCCCCTGTGGATCGGCGGACGCAGCGCCCGATCATTGCGGCGAGCGCTCGATCACGGCGATGGCTGGGTCCCGTTCGGGCTGCGTCCCGCCGAACTCGCGGAAATGCTGGGCGCCGTCGACGTGCCCGGAGGGTTCGAGGTGGTGCTCTCGCCGGGTCGGCCACTGGACCCGAGCGGGGACGCCGAGGGGGCGCTTCGACGACTCACCGCACTGCGCGACGCGGGCGCCACGGTGGCGACCTGCGCCATCACTGCCTCGGATGTCGACGACTATTGCGCCCAGTTGGGCCGACTGGCCGACCTGGCCGCCTCGATCCCGCAACGAGAGGAATCCTGATGGAACAGCGACTGGCAGCACTCGAGGCCCGAGTGCAGCGCCTCGAGGACGAGTTGGCGATCACCCGACTCGTCGCGTCGTACGGACCCCTGGTCGATGCCGGCGAGGCCGACGCGGTCGCGGCACTGTGGACCGAGGACGGTGTCTATGACGTCGAGGGTTGGAGCATGTCCAGCCGCGACGACCTGCGCGCGATGGTGCGCTCCGAGGGTCATCAGCACCTGATCACCGGCGGGTGCTCGCACTTCTTGGGGCCCGCACACGTGGTCATCGACGCCGACACAGCCGTGGCGGTCTGCGAGTCGATCCTGGTCCGGCACCGCGAAGGAACCTTCAGTGTCAGGCGGGCCGGGGCCAACCGGTTCGAACTCATCCGCACTCCGGAAGGCTGGCGGGTGGTGCATCGCAAGACCCGAGTCTTGGACGGCTCCGAAGAGGCCCGCGCACTCCTCGTCGCCGAGGCGACCCGATGACCGGCCAGTTGGAGGGTCGAGTCGCGTTGATCACCGGCGCCGGTGCGGGCATCGGCGAGGGCATCGCCCGCCGGTTCGCCGATGAGGGAGCCAAGGTGGTGGTCGCCGAGTTCGACGAACCCAGCGGTGCGGCGGTCGCCGAGTCGATCGGCGGCACGTTCATCGCCTGTGATGTCACGGTGCGCGAGCAGGTCGAGGCCGCGGTCGCCGCCGCAGTCTCCACGTACGGCGCCCTCGACATCGTGGTCAACAACGCCTGGGGCGGCGGATCCATCGGCCGCCTCGAGCGCAAGAGCGACGAGGCGCTGCGTCGGGGCATGGAGGTCGGCTATCTCGGCCCGTTCTGGGCGATGACCGCCGCTCTGCCCCACATGAAGGAACGCGGCTGGGGCCGGGTGATCAACATGGTCAGCCTCAACGGCGTCAACGCCCACATGGGATCGCTGGAATACAACGCCGCCAAGGAAGCCCTGCGCGCGCTGACGCGCACCGCCGCGCGGGAGTGGGCCGACACGGGCATCACGGTGAACGCGATCGCCCCCGCCGCCAAGAGCCAGGCGTTCTTCCGCGCCATCGGCGAATACCCCGAACTGGTCGCACTGGCCGACGCCGCCAACCCGATGGGCCGGATGGGTGACCCCTACGAGGACATCGCGCCGGTCGCGGTCTTCTTGGCCTCCGAGGGCTGCACCTATCTGACCGGCAACACCCTGTTCGTCGATGGCGGGTCGCACATCAACGGCTCGGCCTGGGCACCCGACCTCGATGCCGATCCCGAACCTCATACCTGATTGACAGGCAGTGCTGATCCGGCTGCCAGCGTCGCCGCGCATTGTCGGTGCCAGACGACCTCGACCAACGAGGTCCGGGGCCGGACAGACCGGCATGAGGAGCACATCATGAGCATCCTTCGCGAGGCGAGCACGGCCGCGGCGGTCACGGTCGCCGGGGTAGGTATCGCGATCGGCGGGGTCGGGTTGGCCTCGGCCGACGACACCACCACCGACCAGGAGTCCACATCGGCTTCCGGGTCGGCGACGCCGGGAGAGGCACGAGGCCACGGGCAAGGACCCGGCGGTCGGGGCGGCGCCGGCTTGCCGGTGGCGGAACTCGCCGAGGCACTCGGCCTGGACGAGGCGGACGTCACGGCCGCCCTGGAGGCGATCCGCGACGAATCCAAGCCCGAGGCACCGGCCGAGGGTGAAGCCCGGACGCAACCCAGCGAGGCCGATCGCGAGGCTCGCCAGGCAGAGATGGTCTCAGCCCTCGCCGAGGAGTTGGGCGTTTCGGAGCAGGAGATCACCGACGCCCTCGACTCGGTGCAGAGCGAGAAGCAGTCCGAGGCCCGCACCGGCCTGAGCGACCGACTCGACGAGGCGGTGACCGACGGCACCTTGACCGAGTCCGACAAGGAGTCGGTGCTCAAGGCCTTCGACGCCGGGGTGCTCGGCGGCGGACATGGCGGCCACGGCGGCCCCGGTGAGGCCGACGCGGAGAGCTGACCCCGCGAAGCACCCCTCCGGACGTCATCAGGAACGAGGCTCAGAGGCCACGATCATGATGACGTCCGGAGCCCGATGCCGAGGCGGAACCCCGCCCACAGGACGCCGGTCACTGCGGTGGCGATCAACGCGAGCCCCAGATCCGGCGCGAACAACGCGATCGTGCCGATGGGTGC